>JBHIVA010000009.1:0-53958 GCA_042138015.1 Nitrososphaeraceae archaeon
AAATGGATGGAACCCAGGGAACGTACCTAATGGACAAGATAAAGAACAGATAGAAAAGGGACCATCATTCATAAAGAAACATCATATCTGGACTAGAGCAAACAGTGATGCTTTCTTGCCAATAAAAGATATAAGAATAGGGACAATCGGCTATATATCCTGATTTATCTACCAATAATTTATATCAATAGTTATAGAAACTATTTCATTATGATTTTAATAATAAATACATTAACTCTAACTGATTAAAATAAATAAGATTTTTATCATATCTGTTATAGTTGAAATATATGACCGAAATTACTCTAAATATATACTAAATGTTTAGCAGTGATTAATTATAATACTAGGTATATTGATTTTCAAATATTATGTTTATTCATACTCAAAAATTAGGATGATCTATATTCACTATATTTTCTTACCCAAAAAATTCTCTGAATTACTTTTTAACAATTTTGCTGTTTCATAAAAGTCTTGATTAATAATTTCACTCATACGATTTATCACGCTTATTATTGAAGAAAGAGATGATGCTGGAATATAATTAAAACATCTAGAATATCTGACAGGACCATCTGTTTCAACTAAAATTTTATCTGCATGTGAATTAGATATTAGAGTTTTCTTATCTGGGGAATATAATAAAGTTGGACCATATGATACATACAATTCCATCTCCATTGCCTTTTTTAATTGTTTTTTACTTCCAGCAAACCAATGTAACACTTTATTCTTAATATTATATGTGGTTAATATTTGTAAAATATCATCAAGTGATTTTCTTGAATGAATTGAAATAGGTTTGTTGTATTTTTCTGCAAGACTTAATAGGTTATGAAACATTTTAATTTGAATTTTGTAGCTATCTTCAATCTCATTGGAATATGTTGGATCTAATCCTATTTCACCTATACCATCAATTCTGTCAATGTTAGATTTTACTAATTCATGAAAAGTACCAAAATCTTCGTTTATTGCATATTCTGGGTGGATTCCTACAAATTGTGAAATTATTTCCTCTTTTTCTGAAAATTGAATTAGCCCTCTTTTTGTAGTATTCAAGTTAACTGTTACAGAACATGCCTTTATTTTCATGGCTCTCAAGGAGAATAATATATCATCCAAATAATGTGAATATTCAATATCCGTAAGATGTATGTGTGAATCAAAATAATCCATATCGTATAATTTATTATTAATATTATTTATAGAAATAAGAATAAAATCTTTAACACCAGCAATAACTTTAGAAAATGTTTAAGAATCTTGGATATAGATGAATATAATAGAAAATGAATCGTAAGTTAGATCATAAAAAGGTATATGAAATATTGCCTCTTATTCCAAATGGAAAAGTTTCTACATATGGAGATATAGCAAAGCTATTAAAAATTCCAAAGGCATCACGTGGAATTGCAAGAATATTAAATGTAAATCCAAAGCCAATTACTATTCCATGCTATAAAGTGGTACAATCAAATGGATATATCGGAGGATATGCTCATGGCGTGAGAATTAAAAAAGAACTATTGGAAAAAGAAGGTATAAAGATAAATGTAAAGGGATTTATAGACAATTTTGATAAGGTTAGATTCAAATTTAAATGACATTTTCTTAGTATAACGTTATATATCTTTTATCAAATTTATATGTAAATCGAATTTTAATATATTGTTATCAACAACCTTTCAATTATAATAAATTAAAATAATTAATTAACATAACATCAACTAAAAATAAGGTAAACAGTTAAGAAAATATATTATTTTGTGTTACAGAGAAAAATGGTAAGAAAAAACATGATTGCAGCATTAGTCCAAATGAAGTCATCAGTAGATAAAAATGAAAATTTGGAAAGTTCAATTGATTTTATAGAAAAAGCAGCAGTTAGAAATTGTGACTATATTTTTTTCCCCGAATTTCAGATGGCATTTACTCCTAACAGTCAAACAAAAGATGAATTGTACGAACTTGCAGAATCAATTCCAGATAGTGTTTTTTTAAATAAACTTTGTAAACATTCAAAAAAAAATAAAATTGGAATAATAGGTACGTTATTTGAAAAGAATATTGATAAAATAGATAAACGAGTTTTTGACACAGCTTTTATAATTGATAAAAGTGGAACAGTAATTTCTGTATACAGAAAGTTACACCTCTATAATGCTTTTGGATTTAATGAGTCGGCCAAATTTATTAATGGTAATGAGGTAACGAAACCATGTAAAACTAAATTCGGAACTATCGGAATTATGATATGTTATGATGTGAGGTTTCCGGAATTAGCAAGAATATTGGCATTAGAGGGTTCGGACATACTAGCAATACCTTCTGGATGGGTACATGGTATTATGAAGGAAGAACATTGGACAACTATGATCAAAGCTAGAGCAATAGAAAATGGTATGTATGTGATTGCTCCAAATCAGGTAGGAAACATATTTTGTGGAAGGAGCTTGGTTGTGGATCCATTGGGTTCAATAATGACTGATTTGGGAGATAAAATTGGAATGGAGATAGTAGAAATTAATAGAGATAGAATCAGTCAAGTTAGAAAAGTATTGCCTTTATTAAAAAATAGGAGAGATGATATTTACAACATTAAATTATATTAGGATTTAGTTTCTTTTTATTTTCACAATTAATATTTACACACAAGGATTTCTTTGATCGAGTACTATTGTAAAAAATATTGATGATAGGCCAATTGCAACAAGAGCAAGTCTTACTATAGAACTTAATACTTCCTCTTTGAGGAAGAGGTAAAGTGATAGAACAACCGGTTGTGAAATAATCAGAACATGAAATAAACCTCTTTCTTGTTTTCTTTGACCTGATTATCTGGAGATTTCCCTTTTTACACATAGGACAAGATCCTAATATTACTTTGTTATTATGATACTTACTGGTAGGATAAAATGATATATTGAAATTTTCGATTTCAAGGTCGGTGTCATTTATTTTAAAATTGTAAATAGATTCTAAAAAATGTATCATTATTTCATCCAAAATATCTGCTTTGTCTCTAGTCCCTGACTCTATATCCCGTAAATAACTTTCCATAATTTTTGTCAAATTAGTTGAAACAATGTTTGGAGATTTTTTAAGTAAATATTTTATTAATGATATCCCTAGTTGAGTAGGTAAGATAGTATTGTTATTGTTTAAATGTACATAACCTCTCTTAACTAAAACATCAATTATACTTCCTCTTGTAGATTTCGTACCGATCTCTTCTTTTTCCATTTTTGATAATAAAGAAGAATAGTTGAAGTTTTTAGGTGGCTCAGTAAATTTTTCTTCTTTAAATATTTTAATATTTTTCAATTTATCCCCTACTTTTAAATCAGGAAAGTCTTGTCTTTGTCTTGAAATAAAGTAATAAGGGTTATAAAGATCAACCCAACCAAGATATGAAATTTTTCGATCATTTGTATAAAAAATATGTCTATTTACCTTCACTAGTATTGTAGTTTTTGAAAAAATTAAAGGGTCTCCAAATGTTGCAAAAAATCTTTTTACAATCAAATCAAAAATTTTGTATTCCTGAGATGTTAAAGCAGCAGGTTTTTTTCCAGTAGGGTAAATTGCAGGATGAGCAGGATCATCCTGCCTACCATTACGTGGACACAATTTTTTAAGTTGAAATAAAATACTTACATTACTTTGATATTCAATGGATATTTTTGAAAGGTCTTTTAATATCCTTTTTAGATTTAGAGTAAATGGATAAATTTGACTATCAGTGCGTGGATATGATATCAGTGCACGTAAATATAACCTTTCAGCCAAACGAAGTGTATAACTAGGAGAGAATTTAAATAATCGAAATGATTCTTTTTGCAATTCTCCAAGATTAAATGGGTAGGGAGGAACGACATACTCATTAGATTTGTTAATTTTACTGACTATTCCATCGTGCTTTTCACATTCTTTAAGTATCTTCTCTGCTTCTAAAATACTACTGCAATTACCATTTTGATACAATAGATCTAAATCATGATTATCTTTTTCAAAATTTCCTTTTATAATCCAAAAAGGTGTGGAGACATGAAAGTTTATTTCATCTTGTCTATCAACTATAAATCTTAGTGTAGGACTTTGGACTCTGCCAAATGTGAGGTTAGATCTCATTCCTTTGAATTTGATGGAGCTCATTAATGACCTGGAAAAATTTATTCCATAAATAAAATCTAGGATATGACGAAACATTGCTGCATACGCCAAATTTTGATCAGGAGTTTCCAAATTACTGAACGATTTTACAATGTCCTCATTAGTCAAAGTAGAAAATTTTGCACGCAAAGAATCATAATATCTATTTTTACATGCAAATTGCAATATATTATATCCAATTAATTCTCCTTCTTGATCATAATCACAAGCATGGATAAAATTCTCAGCTGCATCTGAATATCTTCTTATTGTTTCTATTAGTTTTAGATTTTTTGAATCATCACTTATCGGATGCCAATTTAAATCAAATACTGGGAAGACTTTTCTATCTTTATTTTTGTCGTATAAAGCATATAGATGTCCTTTTGATGAGATTATTACGTAATTCGTTATACCGTTACTTACTTTATATATAGTATTATTACCAGCAGAAACTTTTTCAATATTTTTAGACCCTATAGCATTAGATAGTCTTTTTGCGACATTAGGTTTTTCGCATATAATTAACGTATATTTTTGTTGATTCCCAGACTGTGAAGATTTAATTGTAGTATCAACCATCCATAAAAATATGTATAATTGCTTTTAATATAAAATTATGTTTTAAGATGAATAATTCATGTGAAATTAAAAAACAAATAAAATAAATAACATCAGAAAAGATATAAACGATAAATATTCAATTTTCAATATGCGTATAACGTTATCAGCAATTAAGGCAGACATTGGAGCTATTGGAGGTCATACATGTCCTAGTGACGAATTAGTTGATCTTGTAAAGAAATTTGTTGAAAAAAAGAGTAAAGATCTATTAATTGATTATTACATTGGATATACAGGAGACGATATTCATATCGTAATGACACATAAATTGGGAATAGATAATGACAAAATCCACAAGCTTGCATGGGATGCATTCACGGAAGGTACTAAGTTAGCGAAAAAACAAGGATTGTATGGGGCTGGACAAGATTTACTAAAAGATTCATTTTCAGGTAATGTCAAAGGTATGGGTCCAGGAGTAGCGGAAATAGAAATGGAAGAAAGACCTAGTGAGGTATTTTGTATTTTCGCAGCTGACAAGACAGAACCTGGAGCTTTTAATTTTCCATTTTGGAGAGTCTTTGTGGATGCAGGAAGTAATACTGGATTATTAATCAATGAAAAATTGGCAGCTGGAGTAACCTTTAACGTCATGGATGTGATGAGTGGTAAAATCGCAGAGCTAAAATTATGGAAAGATAAACCAGAATTAGAAGCGGCTCTCATGTATCCAGGGAGATATGTTATCCACTCAGTATATTCTTCTGATAATGAACAAATATTATCTGCTTCCACAGATAGATTACATAATATCGCTGGAACATATGTGGGAAAAGATGATCCCATTGCTATTGTAAGAACCCAGAAAAATTTTCCTGCAACTGAAGAGGTAGGAAGTGCCTTCAATAATCCTCATTACGTAGCAGGAAATACTAGAGGTAGTCATCACATGCCTTTAATGCCTGTAAAACTTAATTCATCTGCTAGTATTAATTATTCAATTCCTATAGTTTCTTGTCTAGTTTTTAGTATGCATGAAGGAAAATTAACTGGGCCTCATGATGGCTTTGGAACAGTTGATTGGGATCTTCAACGAATGTGGGCAGCGGAGAGGGCAATGATAATGCGCAACCAAGGTTTCGTACATCCTGCGACTTTGATTCCGGAAGAATTAGAATATAATAAAGGATATGAAGCAAGATTATCTAAGCTAAATGAAAAATTTGATGAAAAAAAACCTAACACTGCATCAAAGAAGAAAAAGAGATAATAAATAAATATTAAGAGGCAACATTTCTTTGAAAGGACTTATAATTCTAAATTTCAAGAATTATCTTGAAATTTCTGGTGAAAAAACTCTGGAACTTGCTTATATTTCTAAAGAAGTATCAAAAAAGTATAATATAGATATAATTTTGGCTCCACCGATTCCCACCATTTACTACCTGAATAAATCTATTGATCTTCCTATAATAAGTCAACATGTTGATAACGAAAACCTTGGTTCTACCACTGGATATATTATTCCAGAATTAGCAAAATCTTATGGAGCTATAGGGTCTTTAATTAATCATAGCGAACATAGATTAGATTATAAAACTATCGAACAGTTAGTTAATCGTTTGAAAACTTTAGACATGATTTCAATAGTTTGTGCCTCCGATGTGATTGAGGTTGGCATTTTTGCAAAGTTTAATCCAGATATGATTGCAATAGAACCTCCTGAACTTATTGGTACGGGAAAGGCAGTGAGTAAAGTAAGACCATCTGTGATTACTGAATCTGTAGTGGAAGCAAAGAAATACTCAAGATCAAAAATTATATGTGGTGCCGGAATTGTAGATAAAAGTGATATCATTGGAGCTATCGGACTAGGCTCACAGGGAATTCTTATTGCAAGTGGGATTGTAAAATCAAAATCGTGGGAAAAAAAATTATCAGAACTAGCTGAAGCATTTTAGATAATTAACAACGAAAGAATTAGTTATGATGCAAATATTCTTAGGTTCCTACTCGTTTCATCTTGGAGCCACATCTGGGACATGCTAATTGGTTATGTTTCACTCCACAATTCATACAATAATAGTTTACGGTGTTATTTCCAAACATCGTAGCCCCAGACATACCTAGCCTCCTCATTGTTCTCTGTCTCATATAAAAGCTGAGCAATATGAAAACACCTATTATTATTGGTAGTGAATAGGGAAAAGGGACAATAATGGATATTGCCAAACTTATAGCCAATGATACTCCTATCCAAAGAAATTGATTTACAAGAAAACTTTTATTATTAAAATCATTCATCACTCTGTTAATGTTCTCATGTTATTTATAAATTATTTTACTACTAGAATATTTTCAATTTTAATAACCACAATACCTCACATCACGTTTAAATTATCCTATAATTTATAGAAAACTACATCGACCAAACCGAAGGGGAACATTACCCTGACTCAGGATATTGAGCAGATATCCTGAGTCAATATTACTTATTTGTTAAATTATCATTCAGTTAATATTAACTAATTAAATATCCAATTACTATTACATCTTAACAATCAAAGTTTTTAGGAAAATATCTTATTTTTTATATTATAAATTGAAAATAATAGAATTTTTCATTTTAATTAAAATTAAAACTAGAATTTATTACCATTTGTAAAACATAACTTTAAAAAAAGGTATTTTCATTAATAACTGATATTAGATTGTCGGAGAAACAAGCAAGTGTAAAAAAAGTAGGATCTACTAATTCCACAAAAAAAAAGGATTGAGGCTTTTATAAGAGAAGAAAAGATTCATGATGTTTTATTAGCACTGAATAAACTAGGTCAACCTGCTACATTTTATGATTCGAAAGGAATAGGAAAAGGAGAAAAATATCAAATTCGATATGGGAGACGTGGGGACATTTCAACAATGGCTTACTCTAACAGAAGAACAGTCGAGACCATAGTCGATGAAGTTAGGTTAGATGAGGTGGTTTCAATAATTAAAGATGCTGCTCAGATTGACAAATCCGGCGGTGCTGGTGGTATAATAGTAATTTCTACGGTGGATGAAATAATAACAATTTAATCAACCAATATCATATTTTTTTGAAACGTGCTTCAAATTTTTCCTTCTAATAGCCTAACAAAATCGTCAAATTTCTCATTCGGTATTACCGCACCACATGCTTTATCATGACCACCACCGCTTCCTCCGAGTAGGGATGCAATTTCATTAACAACTCTCCCCAAATGAATATCGCAATCTTTAGAACCTCTTATAGAAATAATAAAAGAACCCTTTTCTTCTTTAAATTTATATACCATAGCAACCTTTTTTTCGGAAATACCCAAAATAAAATTAACCACAGTACTCGAGGCAAGATCTAGAGTATTTTGTACAAAAGCCAAATTCTTTCCAATTACTATCTCCTTGGAGAGAGATCCCAAGGCGTTAGATATTTTTATAGCATACTTCTCTGCTTGAAGAAATCCTCCTTCGATATCGTGAGGAAACTTCATTTCAGAAAGAATATTTACTATTCTTTGTAAATATTCATCATCGTTTTGATGTGAAGAAATCATATAGGATAGAGCAGTTGATTCCAACATCAAAAATTGTCTATCATATCTGGATATGATAGAAGATGCTACTGGTTGTGTCTCAAGATAATCAGTTAATGCGCCTGCAGCTGCAAAGAAAGCAGCATGTTGTTTAAGTCTTCTTTTATATCTTTGATACACTTGAATACTAGTCGATTCCTGTGTAGTATGAATAAGATTCACTCCCATATCTTTCAATTCCCTTTTGACTTCCTCATCCATATCATGATGGTCTATGTACGTAACTTTATATCCTAATGTAATAAATTTGTTTAAAGTATACACAAATTTTTTATGATTTTTTTTGTTCAACCCAAGATCACATATAAATATTCTATTATATCCCTTGGTTACTTTTTCTAGTTCATTAGAAAGTTTATCTAATCTATACATTATATTTGCGTAATCTGCCAAAATAGTTTGGACGTTTTTAAAAGCTGAATTTATCAATACAGCCGAAGATATACCATCAACATCTTCTTTATGTGATAAACAAACAGTAATAGCCATTTCATTCAAAACTTTTTAATTTCAATTATATTTTGCTGTTTTCACGTAATAGTATATCTTTTCATTAATATTATTAGAAATTAATTCTGATATTCCAGTAAATTGAGAAACAATGAATTTAAATACAATATTACTAATTAAGATTTTTCTCGCCATCTTATTATTCCAAGACTTAGTTAATATATATATTCTGTTAGTTATTTTGTTGGAAAAATTTAAGAGAACTACCAAGCTCAATCATATAACATTTAAATATTATTAATAAAATCGAATAGTATGACATCTGATAATCAAAAAGAATCTATTCCAAATATAGTAGCTCTTGAAGTACTTAAAAAGAATGGAGTAGATATAGAAAGACTAAAAGAATTGATAACTAAGGGAGTAGGGGCAGAATTTACAACATATTATTATTATACGATTTTGCGAATGCACTGTACAGGTCTTGACGGAGAGGGGATTAAAGAAATAGTTGAAGATGCTAGAATAGAAGATAGAAATCATTTTGAAGCCATGACACCAAGACTTTATGAATTAGGAGGAAGTCTTCCTAGAGATATAAGAGACTTTGCCAACCAAGCAGGATGTCCTGATGCATTTTTGCCAGACGATTGGCAAAACCTAGAATCTATTATTAGGGTCTTATTACAAGCCGAACAATGTGCTATACGATCTTGGGGAGAAGTTTGTGACATGACTGCTGGAAAAGATCCTAGAACATATGATATAGCTCAAAGAATTATGCAAGAGGAAGTAGAACACGAAGCATGGTTTATAGAGTTATTATCCAAGAGACCTTCTGGTCATTTTAGAAGAAAGTTTGCGGGACAATCTCCTCATACAGGATCTCAAGGAGGATTAATCCATCTATAATTTTTTTATTTTTTAAATTTTTAATATTCACATTGTTATATAAATAAAATGTTTTTATTATCCATTAATTTAAACCACATTAAAATGAAACGACGGATAGCTGAAATATTGATGATTATATCTGGTATTGGTATAGCAATAGGTGCGGGTACTTTACATATAACATCACTAGTTTATGGCGGATTGGCTATTACAAGTCTAGGGGTTATATCTGTGTTTTGGAGATAAAATCTTTTATACTGGTAATTCTGTCGCAATATGATTGAATATTATTCGAAACTAAAAATAGGTGTTACAATTTAAAATTTTGTGATCCTAATACTCTTCTAAAAAAAATAGAAGATTATCAAGAAAGGAAAGAACCAATTATTGTTATGCATGATTATTTTTTAGATAGAATTTTACGAATTAAAAATAGACAAGTATTTTTGTCAAAAGTTAATGAAAAAACAAAATTTGGTGGAGGTAGTATTAGGGGAATTTCTAGTATGGAAATTGCAGGTGGTAATGCAGTAAATTTCTCTTTTTGTCTTGCAAAACTGGGTTTAGAAGTTAATTTAGTTACGATAGCAGATAAAATTGGAAAGAATCTTCTCGAAAATGTATTTAGAGGTTTATTAAATGTAAATTTGAATATTTTTAATGGGAGACCTGGATATACCACTTCTCTCGAATTTTTAGATCCTTCAAATTTTCAAATTGAAGCCAACGTTATGATAAGTGATGTTGGCGATAATGCTAACTTTGGACCAGAAAAATTCAAAACACTTGTAGATAAAAATCTGATGAAGGAGGCTAGTGCAGTAATTGCCCTAAATTGGGCTACAAATCTTAAAGGAACATCTCTTTTAAAATATGTTTTTAGCAATTCTCCTAACTCGCTACACTTTATAGATCCTGCAGATATAGGAGATCGAACTAGTGAATTTTATAGACTATTGAAAGACAATGATATTCTGATTGATATATTAAGTATAAATGAAAACGAATGTAACTCTTTACTTTCAGAATTAAAATTTAAAGATAGAATTTTAAAAGGAAGTTATGATTGTAAAAAAATAAAAAGAGCTGCCCAAACTCTTGCGCAAGAATTCAAGATTTCAGTTGATTTGCATACAAAAACTGGAGCTGCTTTTTCTAATGGTCTGAAAACGTCATGTGTTAATTCGTGTAAAGTAATTCGAATACATAACTTGACTGGAGCAGGAGATTCTTGGGGAGCAGCGAATATTTTGGGATACCTTTTAAATCTTAAACCCATAGAACGATTATTTCTTGCTAATGTTTTTGCTGCATTATATATCTCTCATGGTAGAAACTTAATTTCCTTAAAAAAATTTATGAAGTTTTATAGTGAAATGTATAACGGAGCCATTAATTTTGATAAAAATCAAATAAAAAGTAATATTAAATAAATTAAATTCGAATCTAGCAAAGCTTCTTTATCGAATAAGCTAATAATATCTATAAGCTTAAGAATAAAGAAAAAATAGTATCAATTTTCATCTTTTCCTACTGATAAATACATCACGATTGTACCATAACATCATCATGAAATGATATCTCAATTATATTTTATTTCGTAAATGCTGTTCTTGTCACTAATTCTTCTATTTTCTTGTTGATATCTAATGTCACTTTAAGTAAATCAGGTGTCCATCCACGTTTTCTGATAAATGTGGACAACGCCTTTGTATCTTTCGGTAAACATGCACCCTCAAATGGTTTTCCTGCCATTGTTCCATATTTGCCTATTCTTTTATCTAAGGATACGCCGAGACTTACAGCCTTATCATCTATACCTATTTCTTTACATAGCATTCCTATTTCGTTAAAAAATGAAATCTTCAAAGATAAGAAACAATTTGAAGTATATTTTATCATTTCAGCAGCTGCAAAACTTGTGATTATGATTTTTTCAGTCAAAGGTTTATAAATTTCCTTTAATAATTTTGAACTTCCCGGAGAATCTTCACCTATAATAACTCGATCAGGAACGAAAAAATCTTCATAAGCAGTATCCTGTCGCAAAAATTCTGGGTTATAACAAATATCATAGTCTTTACCACGTTTGAGATTACAATGAATATCCATATAGCTTACTACTTCTTCATTCATTGTGCCAGGTAACATTGTACTTCTAAATACTATCAATGTATTTTTCTTATATTCTATAGAATTTAAGGCATCTGTTAATGCAAATAAAGCTGTTTTTACTTGTGATAAATCTTGTTCATCATCTGGGCCAGTTGGAGTATTTACACATACGAAAATTATTTGACCATGTTCTACGGCTTTCTGGACATTAATTGCTGTTCTAAAGCCTTCTTTCTTTAACGTATTCATTCTTGTGTTAGATATATCATAAAATAATACATCATGTCCTAATTTATGAAAGCCCATGCCAGTTGCAGAACCTACTACACCAGAACCTATAATTGAAATTTTAACCATTTTTTAAATTTACAAACCTCTGTATAAAAAAGCCCTAATTTGGATATATAAGTACTACTATCTCTTCTTATTCTAGATAGTTCGAATGATTTTTTTTATAAATTGTTCTATAAAATATTCATATAAAGTTGATATAAATATACTCCTTTAAAAATCTGATAAAAAATTACTACGTTTATTCTTTATAATTTGTTATGTTGAATATTTTGTGATTTAGATAACAATTATTCTTTAGCAACGGACTCAATACATATTGACTTTTTTTACGATTTTAATATGAAAATTTTACGATCTACATATAAATTAGAATTGATGATATTTAGTATAGATGTACAGATCCATAGGTATGCGATTTCCAGTGGAAATTACGCTTATTCCAATAATCATAACATTGTCTGTACTCTTAATTTTTTCTTTATTTTATACTTTTTTTCCACAATCTTTTGATAATATCTTAATTGTGAAACCAATTGAATCAATTATCCTAACGATATCTGAAACAATGGGTATCATTGCCATAAATTATTATCAGATTATATGGATATATCTACCATTGGGGTTGATCGGATTATGGAGATGGAGTATCTGGATATTTAAAAAGTCTTCTTCACTTCTTTATGATCCTATTAATCCATCAAGTAAATTCAGCACACAAAAATATAGTATAATTACTCCAGTTTACAAAGAAGATCCTCTTATATTTGAACGTGCTATAAAATCATGGCTTCAAAATAAACCAAATGAAATCATTGCCGTTATAGATCATAATGACAGGGAAAACATAGCTGTATTCCAAAAACTTTCAGAAAATAAACATTTTATGAAACTAATTGTTATTAACAAAGCAGGAAAAAGACCTGCCTTAGCGGAAGGGATAAGAGAAGCAAAAAATCGAATAATTGCTCTAGTAGATAGTGACACTATTTGGGAGAAGAATATTAGAAATTCTATATTAATCCCATTTGATGATCCTACAATAGGAGGAGTTACTACTCGTCAACATCCAATTGAAAGAAGAACAATATGGCAAAAAATAACAGATATCTTTTGGGATATGCGGAATTATTATGATCTGCCTGCACAAACTGCAATGGGTCAAGCACTATCATGTTTATCAGGGCGGACTTCTTTATATAGGAAGGATATCATAGACGGAAGTCTGGATCAGTTTCTTAATGAAATAGTATTGGAAAGAAAAAAAGAGTCTGGAGAAGATAAATGTTTAACAAGAATAGTACATAGTAAAGGATGGAAAACATATTATCAAAGTAACGCGATAATATATTCCTATGCTGCTCCTGATTTTAAGACATTTTGGGGTCAAAGGCTAAGATGGTCACGAAATAGTCACAATTCTGATTTGGTAAGCTTATGGGATGGATGGGCATGGAAGCATCCATTTTTAGCATTCCATATTATAGACAGATTTATCTCAATATTTACTTTATTTTTTGGTCCTATTTTTTTTGGTATTGCTCTAGCTATGAATCATTACATACTAGCAGTTTCGATATTGATTCTATGGATGGTGGGAAGAGGAATTAAGATCATACCTCATCTTAAACGCCATCCAAAAGATATCTCTCTGTTACCCGTATATGTAGTAATAAATTTTATGATTGCAGTAATAAAGTTATATGCACTTGTAACAATCAGGGATCAAAAATGGATAAGAGCAACAAATAGGAAAATTGAAGGATCATCATCAAAAAAGATAAAAAATTCAATATTGACCGTTGAAATAATCAGTTGTTTGATTTTTTTACTAGTGTATATTGTCAAATAAATTTTTAAAATTTTTAAACAAACAAATTAACAGAAAAATACTATAATTGGGTATAGCTTTTATATTTCAAAAATAATCTACTATAGAATGGGAAGGGTAAACAAGGGTATAAATTGTAGTGTGCAAGGATGTGAAGAAAAAGCAGAAAGATCTATGAGTGAAAGCAAAGGAATGATGGCTGACGAGCTAAATATGGTTTCTTCTAACAAGCGAGTATACCTATGCAGAAATCATTATAAAGAATGGAAGAAGAACACAAAAGATGATCGTGAGAATGAACGAGCTAGATGGAAATAAACTGTGATTAAAATAGAGGACTCCTAACTATGCGATTATTACAATTACATTCAGAATATGTTGAATATACACCAGTTTCTCAGGAAATTGTTGATGCAGAAAATATCAAAGTAGAAACAAAAAGATTTCGTAATTTAGTAGTAGTTTTTATATGCATAGAAAAAAAAGACGATAAGTACACCGTTGATAAAGCATTAAACGAAATCAAAATCTATTTAGAAAAAATCAAGGTAAAGAAATTATTAATTTATCCTTATGCACATCTTAGTTCAGATTTATCTACCCCAAAGAGGGCATTTGAGCTAATCAGGCAATTGGAAGAATCTGCAAAGACTATTATTGATGATGTAGAAAGAGCTCCTTTCGGTTGGACAAAGTCATTCAATATTAGTGTGAAAGGTCATCCACTTGCAGAAAATTTCAAGATTATCACAGATAATAAAGATAGTATTGAAATTGATAAAAATCTAGACTCTTCTCCTTCTCATAATCACGAAGTTGTTTCTTCTGCATTAGATTTAGAAGAAAAACAAGGATCATCATGGTACATTCTTGATTTAGAAGGAAATTTAATACCTTTAGAAAAATTCAGATATAACAACGGTAATTTTAAGAAATTTGTAGATTATGAAACTTCGAAAAGAAGGGTCGTTGAAGAACAACCAGCGCACGTACGATTGATGAAAAGAATGGGTATAGCAGACTACGAACCTGCTTCAGATCCTGGTAATATTAGATTCTATCCAAAAGGAAGATTGATGAAATCTTTAATTGAACAATATGTGACTAGAAAAGTTATTGATTATGGTGGAATTGAGGTAGAAACCCCTATAATGTATGATACTAAACACCCATCGATGGAAAGTTACTTTAATCGTTTTCCTGCAAGACAATATAACATATTGTCAGACAATAAGAAATTATTTCTCAGATTTGCAGCATGTTTTGGTCAATTTTTAATGGCTAAAGATTTTCACATTACTTATAAGAGTCTACCATTGAAACTTTATGAATTAACAAGATATAGTTTTAGAAGAGAAAAGACTGGAGAATTAGTCGGTTTAAGGAGACTACGAGCATTTAGTATGCCAGACTGTCATGCATTCTGCAGAGATATGGAACAGTCTAAGGATGAGGTTCTTAAGAGATTTGATTTGTCAATAGATGTCTTAAAGGCTTTCAATCTAAATATAGAGGAAGATATAGAAATGGCAGTTAGATTCACTACTCCTTTTTACGTAGAAAATAGGGATTTCATAATAAAACTCGCAAAAAAATTTGGGAAACCTATACTCATAGAGATGTGGAAAGAAAGGTTTTTTTATTTTGTTTTAAAATGGGAATTTAATTATATTGATAACTCTGGAAAGGCTGCCGCATTGTCAACTGATCAAATTGACGTTGAAAACGGGATTAGATATAATATAGAATTTGTAGATGAAAATGGTCATAAACTTAATCCAATCATTTTACATAATTCTCCAAGCGGTGCTGTAGAAAGAGTTATCTATTCTTTATTAGAAAAAGCTGCTAAATTGCAACAAAAAGGTAAAAGAGCGACACTCCCTCTTTGGTTAATACATACTCAAGTAAGGATTATACCACTAAAAAAAGAATATATGGAATTTTCAGAAAAAATAGTTCAGGTTTTTAATAAAAATCAGATTAGAATAGACATAGACGATAGAGATGAATCAGTAGGAAAAAGAATTCGAGATGCAGAAACTGAATGGGTCCCATACATTCTTGTACTAGGAGAGCGAGAAATTGAATCATCTGAAATTACGGTAAGGGATCGCATGTCAGGAAATCAATATCAATCTACCGTGAAGGATCTAATTGATAGAATTAAGATAGAGGTTCGAGATAAACCTTATCTTCCATTAAATCTCCCGAAATATCTATCAAAAAGACCTCAAATAATGACATAAAGGATATTTCTTATAACTTTATCAAAATTAAATATTTAAAAGTAGGAAAAAATATTCTTGAATATTAACCAGATAGTATCAATTGACTTTCTGTTTTTAAATCTGAGTTTTGATTTGTTGTCTGATTTTTTCCACCATAAACAGTTTGATACGCATTTTTTACTATATCAAAGTATATAGTTGTAATGATGTTATCATTGGTTACATTGATTAAATTAAAATTTTGTACTTGATGTGAATCGACTCTCCATTGCCAAAATGCAGATCCCCATACATCTAGATTCTTAAATGTTGCGACCATTAGATCCGCCTCTGTCTGATTGATGCTACTAAAGGTTTCGTTTATAAAAGTAATAATTTCTCCTTCCTCATCAATTATTTTATCCCTTTTGACATTATTCCATTCTCCTATGTACAAAGGAACTCCTGCAAGGCCTGCGGCTTGAACGAATGTGCTTAATCTAGATTCTTGGTAAGTGTTTCCTTGAGGGAGGCTATAAACACTTATTTTAAATATAGTATTAGTAGTATTTTTTGGTGCCATTTTTGCTAAATTAATTGGATTAAGATCTATAGGGCTTTGTAGGGACACGGGAATACTCATGCTAAATGCTATGGTCTTATTAGTTATCTCTCGTAATGAGTCGGACATGAATGTGTTATAATTACCAATTTTTGACCATTGGGTTTTGTCATGAACTTGAGGCTCACTTAATATCTCATATCCTATAGTACTCTCGTGATTATCTACTGTATCTACTATTTTTTTAAGGAATTCCATTTGAAGAGTCCATCCATCATTTCCATCTTTATCACGAACATTTCTATCCCACCAATTTGACCACCATACTTTAGCAGTAGGGTATTTAGTTCCTCCTCCACTTCCATAAAAAAATGAAAAATCTCCTTCAAATAATGCAAAGGGAAATCCAGTTCCTCTTTGAGGATTTAAGTAAGAGGAAGTATGAAATTGATGATTATCATACAACACTTTAACATTATATTTGTCTGCTGCTGCAGCCACTGTCTCTAATTCTTGTATAAATTCATTAGGGTTCTTTGCATATGCTTCCCAAAAGAATGGAAATCGTACATGATTCATACCTGATGCAGATATAATCTTAAAACTTTTATCGAAGTAATCGGGAGGCAGGTCATTAGTAACATCACGAGCTTGAGGTGTACGGGTATAGTATCCATGCATATTAACTCCGTTAAATATTGATTTATCATTATGGTAGTTCTCTACATTTTGTGCCTCTGTTGATAAAGGGAATGTGCTAAGAAGACTTATGCTTAAGAGAATTAAGGCAGAAACAATATAAATATAAATTGATGAATTTAACCTAGGTCGAACCATTAATAATTCATTGTAAACTCATCGTCTATTTTTTATATATATGTATCTCCTACTTTATATATCTTCTATAAATTTCTTATTTAAAATAAATTGATAAAAACTTGATTAACAATTTTACCGTCATTTATATAGCATATTATTTTTAAGATATTAACACAATTGTATTATAATCTAAAGAAAGAACTATTACATTTTTCATTTATATTTTCTATAATAATTTTGGGAACGTACATTTTTCTTTCAAATGTCTCTGCATTAGAATATGATGATTTGAGAGATAATAAAAATAGTTCAGAAGATGTTTGTGTAAAATATGATAATATAACTAGAACAATAATCATTTGTGATGGAATTGTAAGAATTCCTACTATATCTTCTTATTTTAATAATGATTTAGTTTATCAGGTAGGAGAGAAGGAATGGCTGTTAAAATCAAATATTATGATATTAGAAAACGCTACTTTAATAATCGATGGCTCATCTGCGAAAACAATAAAAATTGATTCAGACTATTCAAAAAATACTCCATATTCTATTATATCACGAGGAAATTTAAAAATAGATAATACAAAAATATTAGGATGGAATTCTACAAGTAATTCTCCACCTTTTGTTAACTCTCCTGAGACTATTAGACCATACATTTTAACCTTCTGGAATTCGGCGGGAAAAACAGATATCACAAATTCATATCTAGAAAATCTGGGTTACAAAGGTTATGTGGGAACAGAAGGAATATCATATTTATCTGGTGAAGGAAGTTTGATTAGTAATAATACGATAGTTGGTAATTATTTAGGGTTACATTTAATGAATAATGTTTCTGATATTAAAATAAAAGATAATAGAATATCTAAAAGTTATACTGAAGGTATTAAATTGGATACAAAAGCTAATAATATTGAAATTGGAGGAAACACAATAGAAGAGACTAATCTCCATGCAATTGTATGCTTAAGAGAGTGCAATAACGTAGTCATTAAGGACAATGTCTTACAAAATAATATTGGAATTGGTATTCTTATTGACAAAAAAGGAAATAATGTTACTGCGGAAAATAACTATATTCAATCAAATACCATGGGAATGATGATTTCTGAATCTAAAGACAATAATATTTATAGAAATATTATCGACAAAAATGGGAATGGAATATTTATAAAGAAAGCAACAGGTATTTCAATAATTAATAATAATATTAGCAAAAGCAACAACTATGGGATAAATCTCTATTCAAATTCTTCTTGGAATAGAATAGCAAATAATCATATACAGAATTCTAGTAACAGTGGAATCAATATAGCAGAATACGGAACACAAAACAATAAGATTAGTGGAAACTTAATAGAAGGAGGATTAAATATCGGTGTAAGACTCGATAGAATAATCAATAATATATTTGAATCTAATATTGTGGATAAAAATAAAAGAGAAGATTACTTTATAAAATCATCACATGGAAATGTTATACGTGATTCTCTATTCAACAATACTTCCTTTATGTTTTCCGACAAAAGAAGTAATATGATGATTGTTAATACTGATAACTCACTGTTATCTGGAAATAATGTTACTAATATGGTATATCCTATTAACAATACTATAGAGGTAAAACCAGTTCAAAATCTTACTAAATTGACCACTCTTGATATGCAAGTTTTTCCAAATTCATCCTATGTAAACATATCATCACTCAATAACGACTTTTCTAAAAATAAAGATTATAAAAGATGGAATGGTATATTTCCCGAAAAGATCGAAACAAAGTTTGTTATGGGAGGATTAGTGTCTGGAAATCAATATATCTTGAAGACAAACAAAACTATTTTGGATCTCGTATCAGTTGAGAAAAATAATAATATTGAATTTATTTTTAACAATGATGAACAATTCTATAAATTTGAGCTGGAATCTACTAAAACACCTATGTTTATTACGCTTTTGCTTTTATCAATGTTGATAGTTGCTTCAATTGCCACTTTCTTTTTCTTAAGAAGAAGAAGAAAGATTAAAGAAAATAACCAAATAAAATAAAGGATACAAATTTCGTAAAATTATGTAATATACTTTTAATTCTGATTATTTTTCATCTTATCAATCTCGTATTTACTAGTGAATCGAAATGATACCGTTCTCTTTCTTTAAGTCTAGGCTTTGAGTCTAAATAAAACAGGATTGAATTATTTAATTAAAAATAAATTATTCAATTAAATTTACAAGATGTAATCAATAGTTCAGATCTTGTTTTAATATATCTAGATTGTTCAGAATTATAGTTTTTGAATAACAGAATTAATATATTAAGTAGTTTTTACCTTTTGTATTAATGTCAGGATTCTTTTTTTTATTTAAAAGAATCATTAATGTGGTATTAGTTTTGTTTTCTATTCTTGTCTTGACAATTTCTCTATTGGGACCAACCATGGATGATATTATCAGAGAATCTGTAAAATTTAATATTATCGATAGCGTAAATAATCAAAAACTCAAATTTAATGATTTGGGAGAACGCCAAAATTATATTGATAACCAAATCGAGTTACAGATTAAAAATCTAGGTCTGAACGAACCATGGTATTCTCCAAATAGGTTTTTAAATACGTTATTTAAAGTAATGTTATTAGACTTAGGAAAGTCGAATTTTTTTGTAGCTGATTCAGGATCTTCTTATGTAAAAGATATTATAATTGAAAGAATTCCTAAAACTCTTTTGTTATTTACCACAACTACAATAATAATAGCTGTAATAGGAATTTATTTAGGGGCTTATTTGGCAGATAAGGCAAGATCTAGAATTGATCAGGTAAATTCAATCTTTGCAGTTTTTAGTAATAGTATTCCTGTTTGGTGGTTTGGAATGATTATGATATTCATATTTGCTTTCTCCCTGAATATCTTTCCAGCGAGGTCGACACCGGTTACCCCACCAAGTAGTCCATTATACTTCTTCGATTTATTATACCATATGTTACTGCCATTGATCACGATGGTAGTACTTGGTTTCGGTTCCTTAGCATTTATAGTTAGGCATATAGTTTCTGGAATTCTTAGTGAAGATTTTATCCGAGCAAAATTTGCTATAGGAATTCCAAAGAAAAAGATCATATATTCTCATGCCTTAAGAAATGCAGCCCCTCCAATAATTACTATAATCGCACTTGGTCTTGCAAGTTCATTTGGCGGAGCTTTTACCGTTGAAGCAGTATTTGATTGGCCAGGAATGGGTAAGTTATATTTCGATGCGATAGGTTTGATGGATGTTCCAATAATAATTGGATTAACTTACATTTCATCTCTTATTTTTCTATTAACTATCTTTTTTGTAGACATTATGTATGCATATTTCGATCCAAGGGTAGATCTAAATGGGTAATGAAGATAGAAATAATCTTATCGATAATGAAAAAATCGATAAAGAATTGAAAAGTAAGACAAATATACGTAACCTTAAAGAAGACAATATTAATCAAACAAAATCTGAGAAGATCTGGAACAGGATAAAAGAAACCAAATATTTTAAGGTTATGTTGGAATTTCGATACCACAAAACTGGAATTGTGGGTCTAATTATTTTGTTTTTTCTTATTTCTCTTACCATATATGCAATTCTAGCTATCCCATTTGAATCCTTTAAGGAATGGAATAATCCGAATTTCTGGATTGATAATCCAAAGACAGCAGCTCCACTATGGAGTAGTATAGGATTATTTGGGGAGAAAATTCCTGAGCATATGGCTTTTTCTATAAAATCATCCTCTCCATCAACAAAAAATCTTACATATGAAGAAGAGGAAAATAAGATGATAATTTCCGAAACATATGAGAACGGTATTAAAATGATAAACCATTC
Organism: Nitrososphaeraceae archaeon; assembly: GCA_042138015.1. Classification (GTDB taxonomy): domain Archaea; phylum Thermoproteota; class Nitrososphaeria; order Nitrososphaerales; family Nitrososphaeraceae; genus TH1177. The sequence continues at coordinate 21,380 of JBHIVA010000009.1, forward strand.
TTATAAAATTTATTTTGATTCTGATGTATCTCCAACTGACTTTATGGTTACCTACTTACTATCAAAAAGTGACATACCTCCAGCAATAGAATTAGAAATTATAAGACCTGATAAAAAAAAATTTGAGATATATTTTGACTCCATTAAATCATCAATTACAGGCTCAAGTAATAATACTACATCTGGCAGAATATTTTCAACTGACGATCATATTCACCAAAAATTAGTGAATTATTTAGAATTATTTAACTATGATCAAGATCCAAAAAGGCCACAAGTACTTTTATTTTCAGATACAAATTCACAATCAATTCTAAAGGGAGCATATATATTTAATTTGAGGTTTTATGTATTTGATAATAAAGAGAATGTTTTGGAATCAAAACTTATTCTTGGAGGAAAACGTTATGGTTTTATAGGTACTGATGAGATGAGAAGGGACCTAGCTATCGGCCTATTATGGGGTACACCCATAGCTCTTTTTATAGGTCTATCTGTATCAAGCATATCCATTTTCATAGGATTAATTTATGGTGTTATTTCAGGATATAAAGGGAAAAAAACTGATGAAGGGTTGATGCGTATTAATGATATTTTCTATTCATTGCCGACTTTGCCACTTCTTATTATCTTATCTATATTTGTGGGAAGAAATATCTTTATCATAGTGCTTTTTCTCATATTTTTTGGATGGATGGGAACTGCGAAAATCTCGAGAAGTCTTGCTCTACAGATAAAGAATCTTCAATATGTAGAAGCAGCAAAGTTAATTGGTCAATCAGATATCAAAATTATCTTTAAACATATTATACCACAACTGTTACCCTTAACCTTCGCTAGTATTGCTATATCAGTACCAGGTGCAATATTAGCAGAAGCATCGCTCAGTTTTATAGGACTTGGTGATCCTTCCGTTCCAACATGGGGCCAAATCCTTCATGAGGCACATCTCGCCTCAGCAGCATCACGTGGACTATGGTGGTGGTTGATTCCTCCTGGGATGTTAATCGCATTAACTGGATTATCCTTCGTCCTAATAGGCAGTACTTTTGAATCTATTTTTAATCCCAAACTAAAAAAACAATGATAATATTTAATATACCAATATGTGTGAAAGGTATTGCAAGTTTTAGTTTTAAAATAAAGTTTATGAATAGTAGTGCTTAATTTATAGAATGAATGATAGATTTAACATTTACATGAGGAATTTTACAAGATGCATTTCTATTATTTCTCGCATCAGATCTTTTACTTTTATAATGTTGATAGTGATTGCCCTCTATTCAATTTTTTTCTTAAATAATGAAATTTTTGCTCAAATTACATCTTTCGAATCCTCTAATGATACTACTGATTTTCAGGATAAATACAATACAACCAATAAAGCAACCCAATCTTCTTTCGAAGCTGCTAACGAAGCTATACCCACTAACACAACAAAAGCTATTGAATATTACGATAAAGGCATCTCTATTGATCCGGACTGGGCAACTCTCTATCTCAATAAGGCTTATGCTTTTTATAAACAGGGAGATTTAAAAAATGCTCTGGAACAAATTGAAAAAACAATCTCCCTTGATCCAGACTGGGCGGTTCCTTGGATGGATAAAGGAAATATATTTTTTAAACAAAATAACTTTACTAACGCGATTAGTTTCTATGAAAAAGCCATATCCCTTGATCCAAAATGGCCAGCTCCATATATCAACAAAGCAATTACCTTATCTACACTAGGGAATTTTTCTGGTGCAACAGAATTTTATGATCAAGCATTGAACCATCTTGGGGATCTAGATGCTCAAATCAAGTCCCTAAATAAGAACAATACTTCATCACTACCATACTGGATAAATATTTGGTTTGATAAAGGTGAAGCACTTTACAAATTAGAACAGTATAACGAAGCATTAGATATCTATGACAAATTAATTGCGCTTGATCCTAATTGGGCAAACCCATGGAATAGCAAAGGATGGACATTGTTTAAGATGGGAATGAATCAAGAAGCTATAGATGCATTTGATCAAGCCACAAAGTTAGATGGGAATTGGGCTAAACCTTGGAATAGCAAGGGATGGATTCAGTATAAACTTGGAAAATTTGACGACGCAATATTTTCCTTTGATAAAGCAATTGCATTGGAGCCAAAATGGGATAAACCGTGGTTTAACAAAGGAAAAGTTTACTATGATTTAGGTAAATTTGTAGAAGCAAAAGAGTTTCTACAACATGCCCAATCTCTTAATCCAAAAGAATCCAAATCCAATCAGTTAATTGAATTAATAAATAAAAAAACTACGAGTACAACCCCCTAATATCTAGAGGTTTTATTATATTTTTGAGGACAGTTATTAGCTAATATCATTTACGAAAGTTATTTTAAAAGGAATTTTCTAAAAATCTCTATATTACTAGGAGTTAACTTTACAGTATATGCAGAAGCTTCTTCTGAATAAATTTTTGATAAAGAATCAAGAAACTTTGCTTTATCCATTCCTCTATCAAACATACCTCCTGATTCCTTTATACATAGAGGAAATTTTTGCATCTTGATACCACTTCGATTAAGATAATCTATAAATTTGATATATCTTTTAACATCGTAGGAATTCTGATTCTTTTCATGACATAACATTATCCATACATCTATAGTGTTTTGAAAGAATGCCTTGTCTCGTAATTCTTCAAGAGTCATAACTACCATACCTTAGATCTATCACATAAATTTTTTAGCATTTTACAGTTATCCAATTTGAACTGGGAGTTAAACACCTTCAATAATTAAATCAACGCTTTTTCCATTTCTGTCATATGCTCCTATTGTATCATATTCATAGGGAAAACTAATAATGATGGATATCAATCCGAAAAAATCATTCAAATCTTGTAAAGAAGGTCTATTTGAATTTCCTGGATGCGAATGCACTGTTCCAATGTAGGAGAGATCCAAAGGTAACTCGTTCGTTGGAAATCCAGAATAGTAAGGACCATGTGAGGAAAAAGGAGGTAAAACTAAACCATTTATTGAAATCTCTCCTGATTTTTTACTTTTGCCCTGCAAAATTAATATACCTTCATTCGGATGCCACGTCTTTGAGTACGTTATTATCCCATCAGCAACTTGTTTCGTAAGTATTACTCTCCTATGAAATTTATTCGTATTCTCACTGATTCGATTATCTGTGTTTCCTTTTTTTTTTCTAAGACTAAAGAACAAGTTTATCAAACTAAAATAGTGAGCTTTATATTTATCAATATCTTTAGCCTTTCGATCTTATTCTCAATCATAGTCAAAGACATATTTTTTTATAGCAATATGTAATTGATAAATCTGAATGTCTAAAAATTGTAAGTTTATACTAACTGAATTAGGATCAATAATCATAAAGGATGAAGAAAATATAGCTAACGGTAACGAAGCTAAAAAATATAATGAACGCCTATTATTTGCAAAAAAATTCACTAACGCTGTTTCATCTTTTATATTAATTTCAAATGGAGATTATACTGAGATCTCATCTATCTCGGATAAATTAAGAGGATACGATTCTGTATTTTGTAACGATGTAGGGGTGATTTCATTCCTAAGAAATAATAATATTCAAAGTTACTTAATGCCTCAGGAGAAATTACATGAAATTTCTAAAAATAAGTTAAGTTATTTGATAGAAGCTGGATTTGCAAATAATAACTATGATGCTCATTCTCAATTGCGTCGATTCGCTATTGATCTTTCTTCTAATAAGGTAAAACGTATATCTGAAAAATTAGATCTACATATCAGTCAATCAATCAATTCTCTTGATGAACTAGATAAAATTATTAATACAATAGGTTCAAGACTTAGGGAATGGTATGGTTTACATTTCCCGGAACTGGATAATCTTATTCAAAATATCTTAACCTATGCAGAAATAGTAAGACTTGCAGGGAATAGGAAAAATATAAATTCCGAGATACTCAAGAAACTTGGATTAGAACAAAAAAAATCTGATATCATTGTAATGGCAGCTCAGAGAAGTAAAGGAGGAGATCTTTTAGAAGAAAATTTATCTATTATAAAAAAACTCGCAGATGAAATAATCATGCAGACCGAGTTAAGACGAGTGTTGGTAAATTTAATAGATGAATCAATGGAAAAAGTTGCTCCAAATGTAAAACAATTATTGACAGCTACAGTTGGTGCAAGATTAATTGCAAAATCAGGAAGTCTTTCTAAGCTTTCAACTCTTCCTGCAAGCACTATACAGATTCTAGGAGCAGAAAAAGCACTATTCAGATCACTAAAGACAGGTGCACCACCTCCAAAACACGGGATCTTGTTTCAACATCCAACTCTGCATTCTGCACCCAAGTGGCAAAGAGGAAAAATGGCAAGAACTATAGCAGCAAAGCTTGCCATAGCAGCAAGAATTGATTTTTTTAGAAAGGGTGAAAAAGATTCTGATTTACTTGATCAATTAAATAAAAAAATTGCCTATATTCAAGAAAAATATAAAGAACCAAGGATAGAAAAGAGAATCTTTACTGAGAGATCAAGAGATTATCTTCATCATAAAAATAGAGCCGATAATCGAGGATTAGGACGGAGAAAAAATAGAAAATTCGGCAGTAAATTCGAAAAAAAAAATAAAATGAGATTTTCACGAAACCGATCGTGATCCTATTTTTCGTGATGGGTATTACCATATCTATATATTGATTAAACTACTTTTTCCTTTGTAATAAATGCCAGATAATAATACTTTCGATAATTTATCCTACAAAGAAGATCATGGTAAAGATTTTGATGGTTATGTATGGATAAATATTAATGGAGAGAAACAATTAGCTACTTTCAACCTTGTTAAAGGAAATAACGTCTATGGAGAAAAACTGATTTTATACAAAAAAGAGGAGTATAGATTATGGGATCCTTTTAGGAGTAAGCTTGCAGCGTCATTGTTAAAAGGTTTGCAAGATTTTCCAATTAAAACAGGTTTAAAAATTCTTTATTTAGGTGCCTCTACTGGTACTACAGTAAGTCATATCTCTGATATTATAGGAAATTCTGGTGTAATCTTTGCAATAGAGTCTTCTATGCGAGTAGCAAGAGAACTTATCGAGAATGTAGCAGATAAGCGAGAAAATATTATTCCTATTATAGAAGATGCTCGAAAACCAGGTCTTTATTTTTCTACCTATGGTGAGGTAGATGTTGTTTATTGTGATATAGCACAGCCTGATCAAACTGATATTGCAATAAACAATTGTAATATGTATCTAAGAGACCAGGGTAAAATTTTACTCGTAATAAAGACCAGAAGTATAGATGTTACCCAAGATCCTAAAAGCGTAATTCTTCAGGAATCAAAGAAACTTCAGAATAGTAGTTTTAATATAGAACAAATTTTAACCCTTGATCCCTATGATAAGGATCATGGATTAATCCATGCCACCTACAATCAAAGAAAATCGTAAATTTTTTGTTGTTTTGTTAACATATTTTTAACAGGTCTCCAAGATTTTCTTACAAAACTAGGACAATTTTTTTCCTCTATTATACATGTCCTGATAAATTCCATCGTCTTTTTATCTGAAGGATATCCACTACCAATTTTTTCAAAATCTTTTTGAATTATTTCTATTTCTCTATCTCTTATTACCTTGGCAATTATGGATGCCGCTGATACTACTATATTTAGTATATCTGCTTTGTGCATAACAATAATCTTCATATCATTATTACACGATTTAAGATTAGATCGAAGCAATTCAGTATATCGATTGGTATTTACATCGCAAGAGTCTACATATGCAACATCTGCACCTAAATGATTAATTATAGCAGCCATCACCTTTCCTTCTAATTTATTTAGATTTTTAACATATACGTTATCATCAATAGTTGAAGGTTCAATTTTGTAAATACATGTAAATTCGATTATATCCAGAATTTCATAAAATAATAAATTTCTTTTTTTTCGAGATAGTTGTTTCGAATCCCTTACTCCAATTCTAGCTAAATTTTCTATATTCGATTTTTTTATAATAATTCCTGCTACTACCAATGGCCCTATAACAGAACCTCTTCCGGCTTCATCTACTCCACATACAAGCATAATAACACTTGTTCTTCGATTGATATTAATTTAAAATTATTGAAAATAAAAATATATAAATCAATATTATTCACTATGTATAACAATTATTAAAGAAAACTAATTACAAACAGAAAATGGATACAATTTTTGCTAATTATCTAAAAAAAATACGTGAAGGTCATACAGAATTATTGGTCCCCAAAGCGTCATTTGAAGAAAAAGTTCCACCTCATTATCCAGCTTTCTTCAATCCTTTAGCACGATTAAATAGAGATATCTCTATCTACATATATCGAGCATTTTTGAAATTTAAAAATTCTACCGAGGAAATTACGTTTGCTGATGCCCTTGGTGGACTTGGTTCAAGAGGATTACGGGTAGCGGTTGAAGTTCCAAGAGTTTCAAAAATTTTTATAAATGATATAAATAAATCTGCAATAGATATTTCACGAGAGTCAGCAACATTAAATTCGATAGCAGAAAAATGTATTTTTTCTTCAATGGATGTATGCGAATTTCTTATTTCGAATAACACTACTCGGACTAATAGATTTTCAATAATTGACCTCGATCCATTTGGAAGCCCGGCACCATTTATTGATTGTATTTTGCGTTCTATTCAAAACGAAGGGTTAATCTCAATTACAGCAACAGATACCGCGGTGTTAAGCGGAAAATATCAAAAGGCTTGCCTTAGAAAATATTTTGGTGTTTCAGTTAATAATGTATATTCAAATGAGACTGCAATAAGACTCCTTCTTTCTTCTTTAGCTCTGACTGCAGCAAGATTAGGAATATCCATTAGTCCAATATTTGCTCATTCCAATAGACATTATTTTAGAGTCTACATCAAAGTATTTTTTAGTAAAACCCTATCTAACGATGTTTTCTCCAATATAGGATTAATTGAGCATTGTTTTAAATGTGGCAATAGACAAGCGATCAAATCCTCTATGGCTTCTAATTTATGCAAAAATTGTGATGAGAAAACAAGTATCGCAGGTCAGTTGTGGATAGGACATTTATATGATAAACAACTAATATCAGTAATATCTCAAGCCGTTGCAGAGGACGGATCAGAAAATAAACAATTAAAAGAAATAAATAAAATTTTTACGACAAGTTTAGATGAAATAGATGATATTCCCTATTACTTTTCTATTGATGAGATAAGCTCAATTTTAAAGACGACACCTAGGAAGTTATCATATATTATAGAAAAATTATCTCTATCAGGGTTTCGTTCTTCAAAAACTATTCTACGTCCTATGGGGTTTAAGACCAATGCTTCTATAGGTGAGATATTATCAATCTTAAAAAACTAGAAATAAATAAAATAATCTAAAAATAATTTTGATAAAATGCTATTCTTTATATTTGCTAGCTTTTTATATTTGAAGCATGCTCCATATTATGAAAGACCTAGTTAATTCAAGTAAAATGTTATCATACTATGGTAATATCAATAATAATATTAATATTTATTTTTATATTTTGGAAAAAAAGTTGAAACAATTCGACAGAAAAAATTATAATATTCCTTTCTCCTATAAAATCAAAAATAATCTCATTCATATATGCTATCATTATTGTCTACTGATAATGTTGAAAATGATAGAACCGGTTTGTCGAATCAGTTGAGATCTGGTGTAATATTTCATGGTTAAGTTAGAAATAAAAAATGTTACCAAATCTTTCACAAGAAACGAAGCAAGAGGTTCAACAGTTACAAATGCAGTCGAGAATGTCAATCTTTCAGTCAATGATGGTGAATTTGTGTGCTTTGTAGGTCCGTCTGGTTGTGGAAAATCAACACTTCTTAATATTTTAGCTGGTTTAGATAAACCTACCCGAGGACAAGTAATACTAAATGGCAGGCAGATAACTGAAACAGGACCGGATAGAATCATGGTTTTCCAGGAAAATGCATTATTTCCATGGTTGAAAGTAATCGATAATGTTGAATTTGGTTTGAAGATGGCTAAAGTAGATAAAATGAAAAGGCGAGAAATAGCTCTACAATATCTCGATATGATACAACTATCAAAATATGCAGATGCTTATGTTTATCAGCTATCAGGAGGAATGAAACAGCGTGTTGCAATTGCTAGATCATTGGTTTTGGACCCTGAAGTTTTACTAATGGATGAACCATTTGCAGCCTTAGACTCCCAAACAAGAGACTTACTATTAGTAGAGCTACAATTAATTTGGGCGAAAACAAATAAAACAATTATTTTTGTCACCCACAATATAACTGAATCCATTTGTTTAGGAGATCGAGTAGTAGTATTTACAAGCAGACCTGGAAAAATAAAGAAAGAAATAAAAATCGAATATAGACGGCCACGTCTGACTGAAGATGATGGATTAAAAGACTTTCAAAGAAAAGTACTTTATGAATTAAAGTCAGAGATCGTTCATTCTAAAAAACATCAATCCTAGCGTTTTATCTTTTTTAGTAGAGTTTCTGCCAAAGAAAAGTGATTAGGTGACGTCAATAAGACTTCATCAGCCAGTTTTCCAGCTTTATCGATAAAATCTAACGGTTCTTTTTCATATTCATTCCAATCTAACCCTATTGCCTCGGCTGATCTTCTATTCTTTTCAGAAGGTAACATAATACAAGCAATTATTTTAATCTTAAAAGGTTTTACAAAATCTACTATTTTACCTAAATCATTTAAAGATTGTATAGACTGAGTAACAAACGCATGAGGTTTTGCGTCAATCTTTTTATGTATCATTGTATAATCGTTAATTTTATTAGGAAAAGATAAATTCATTTTAACACATTGAGTAAATCCATGCTTGTTTGATTCCAAGACAAATTGAGTTGGTTTAAGAGGATTACGGTTTTTAGGTCCTTTAATAGGCTCATCTCCTAATAATATTAAAAGACTATCAATTTCTAATAATATCGAATCAGTAACTACTTGATACATTGAAGTAAAATTTCTATCTCTAGTCCTTACACTACATGAGATTTTTAAATCATCCACCAATTTTTTTACAATAGATGCCATCGCTATACTTGATAATCTGGGAACTCCTAAAACAGAATCAGTGAGATGGATACCATCAACATATTTCTTTATTAAGAGAATCTTTTTCTTTACAATATCTATATCAGAATATAATCTAGAATTATCAAAATACTCACTTGGTAAAATCTTTGGTGGATTTAATTCGTAATTCACGATCAAATAATATCATTTATTTTTCGAATATAGTAATATAAATTACAACTGCTTAATTTGTATATTTATTGTATAATATAATACTTTTGCGAATCGAAGAAGGAATAAAATCTTAAAAATAATATCATATAATCAATTATATTGTCTATAAATAGAGAAGAATTAATTGAAAAAATTAGACTAAATCTTGTTGAAATTGATTTGAATGCTTTAATGTCTACTGGTTTTAAACTCTCCTCTGTATTGGTGATAATTCATTTTACAGATTCTATACCAAAAACTATTCTAACCAAGAGAAGTTCTAAATTAACATATCACAGTAACGAGATATCTTTTCCAGGTGGATCATTTCATCATGAAGATTACACTTTATTAAATACTGCATTAAGAGAAACAAAAGAAGAAATAGGTCTAGATTTTACTAGTAATGAAATAGCAGGATCATTACAAGCAGTTAAAACATTAACTTCAAACTATGTTATAATTCCTTATATTACATTTCAAACTAAGATTTATGAACCAAAGATTTTATCTGATGAAGTTTCAAGTATACTGAATATCCCTATTTTCGAGTTGTTAGACAGCCTCTCCAATAATTTCTCTTACAAGAATTTTTCAAATTCTTTTCTTTTTAAATATGGTCAGGAAATTATCTGGGGTGCTACTGCAAGAATAATAAAACAGATAAGGGATTCTCTATACTAATGTAAAATCAAACTGAGATTAGTATTTTTAAAAATTTTTATCTTTGACTATTTGTAAGCAGAACTTGTAAACAATATTTTTCTAAAATATTGATAATTTTAATTGTAACTGCATATTAACCTATCATGTAGTTTATTATTGATCCACTTGATACTTAGTGAGATTATAGAAATTATAAATACAATTGATTTACCTGTACTTTTAGGACTTTTCGGATTCGTAGGCTCAGTGATACTGTGGGGAATTATTAAAAATCGATAATTGATAAATCTAAATTTTAGAACTTAAATAGCAAAAGTTTCTAAAGCTAACTCATAGATTATAATTATATATTATGTTCGACTGATCTATTTATATAAAAATAGTTTGTTTTTTATAAGTCATTTTGTCTACCAATAATTATCATTATGGTCTTTGATAGTCTTGGAGAGTATGTGCAGGTTCTTGAAAATAGAGGTCAAATTCACAGGATAACCACAGAAGTCGATACCGATCTTGAGATTGCCGAGATCATGAGAAGACTTATGTATTCAGGAAAACCTCCAGCTGTACTGTTTGAAAATGTTAAAGGCTATGATATTCCGGTTCTTGGAAATATTTTTGGAACACTAGATTTAGTTAAAATAGCCCTTAGTTTATCTGACTTCACAGAGATCGGTAAACGAATAGCCGATCTCACAAAGATGAAAATTCCATCAGGAATTATCGACAAACTTAAGGTACTTCCGAAAATTTCTGAAATAGCAGATTATGCCCCCAAACATGTCGACTCTGGTCCTGTTACTGAAATAATCGAAACTGAAAAAGCCGACCTAGACTCTCTTCCTGTTTTAAAATCTTTTCCTGAAGATGCTGGAAAATTTATTACATTTGGATTGACTATAACAAAACATCCAGAAACGAAAATCAGAAATATTGGGGTTTACAGAATACAACTTGTTAATGAAAAAAAAGCAATAATGCATTGGCAGACGCACAAACGTGGTGCACAACATTATGAAATGATGAAAGAACAAAACCAAAAAATTGAAACGGCAATTGTGATAGGAACAGATCCATCGACGATATTTAGCGGGGTAGCTCCAGTGCCTGAAGGAATGGATAAATTTTTTTTTTCTGGAATAGTAAGAAAAAAAGGTGTCAAGTTAATAAAATGCAAAACTGTGGATATTGAAGTTCCTGCAAATTCAGAGATCGTATTAGAGGGATATGTAGATCCTAATGAAATCAGAACAGAAGGTCCTTTTGGTGATCACACTGGATTTTATACTCCTCCAGAACCTTATCCTACCTTCAATTTGACTGCCATTATGCGAAAACGTAATCCTATATATCTTACAACTGTAGTTGGCAAACCAATTTTGGAAGACTCCTACTTGGGGAAAGTCATAGAACAATCATTTTTACCTTTGATTCAAATGTTTCAACCAGAAGTTGTTGATTTTTCTATGCCTGCATCTGGCTGGTTTCAAGGATTAGCTATTATTTCAATTAAAAAAAGGTATCCAGGACAAGCAAAGAAAGTGATGATGGGTTTATGGGGAATGGGTCAACTCTCGCTAACAAAAATTTTTATCGTAGTCGATCATGACATAAATATACATAATATTAACGACGTAATATGGGCAATTACAACTAAAGCAGATCCTAAAAGAGATACGATAATTATTGAAAATACTCCTACAGATACGCTAGATCCTGCATCTACACTTGTAAATTTAGGCTCAAAATTGGGTATTGATGCAACTACAAAAACTAGAGAAGAGGGTTATTTACGTGAACTGCAAAAATTAGCAGTTGTTGATGAACAAACTAAATTCATTGTAGATAAAAAGTGGAAAGAATATGGTTTTAACTTCCAATAAAACTGCGATTGCTGTTAAGTCAACAATTAATATCGACAATCAACTTATAAACTACATTCGAAAATAATTATTTAACGATAAATTTGGATTTTGATATTAAAATAGGTTTAAAAAAAGAGAGGACTGTTAAAACAGATTCTAATCAAACGACTAGTTTCTTATGGGAAGGAGAAAATGTTTTATCTACTCCCTCTATGATTTCGGAAATGGAAGAAACTTGTAGACTTCTGTTGAAAGAATTTTGTTTGAAAGATGGTGATTGGGATTCTGTAGGTACTATAGTTAACATAAAACATCTTGCTGCAACTCCAGTTGGCTCAACAATCACATTGGAGGCAAATATTGAAACAGTTGAAGATAGAAAAGTAATGTTTCATGTCAATGCATATGACAATATTGAAAAAATCGGTGAAGGAAGACACGAAAGATTTGTCATTAATATCCCAAGATTTAAAGCGAAATTTGAAGAAAAGAAAAACAAGTTGTTAAATTAACCATTCTTTTAAACAATATATGTAAAACTATAAAATAGGATAAATTTCATTTTTATGATTATATTAGGTGAATAGAAAATGAGTATGGGGCAAATTCAAACAAGTGCTGGTGGAGTACCAGTAGTTATTTTAAGAGAAGGAACAAAAGAAAACAAAGGTAGAGAAGCTCAAAGGAATAACCTTACTGCAGCTAAACTAGTAGCTGAAGTTGTAAAATCAAGCTTGGGACCTAGAGGGATGGATAAAATGTTAGTAGATACGCTAGGAGATGTAACGATAACAAATGATGGTGCGACTATTTTAAAGGAAATAGATGTTCAACATCCTGCTGCCAAAATGATTGTCGAAGTAGCAAAATCTGTCGATAATGAAGTAGGCGATGGAACAACCTCTTCTGTAGTATTTACTGGTGCATTGCTAGAAAAAGCTGAACAATTAATTGATAAAAATGTGCATCCATCTGTTATCGTAGATGGTTATACTGCTGCTTCTGAAGAAGCATTAAAGGTATTAGAAAAACTTGCTGTTAAAATTAAGACAGATGATAAAGATTTGTTAATAAAAATTGCTAATACCTGCATGGCTTCTAAATTAGTTTCAGAAGACAGTCCAGTACTAAGCAAGATTGTAGTTGATGCAACTAGACAAATTGCGGATACCAATGAAAAGACAAAATTCTTGAAAATTGATTTAGATAATATTAAGGTCGAGAAGAAAGCAGGAGGATCTATTAATAATACTGTGTTAATAAAAGGCATTGTACTTGACAAAGAAGTAGTTCATGGAGGGATGCCAAAGCAAATATCAAAAGCCAAGATAGCGTTAATTAATTCTGCATTAGAAATCGAAAAAACAGAAATCAGTGCTGAAATCAGAATCAATGATCCACAACAAATGCAAATGTTCCTTGAGGAAGAAAATAATATGTTAAGAGCGATGGTTGAAAAAATAAAAAGCTCATCGGCAAATGTTCTTTTATGTCAAAAAGGAATAGATGATATAGCACAACATTATCTTGCAAAAGAAGGTATCTTAGCAGTTAGAAGAGTAAAAGAAAGTGATATGTATAAATTAGCAAAAGCTACAGGAGGTAGAGTAGTTAACAATATTGATGATCTTTCATCAAAGGATTTAGGTTCTGCTGACCTCGTTGAAGAACGTAAAATAGAGACAGATAAATGGGTATTCATAGAAGGATGCAAGAATCCTAAAGCTGTAACGATATTAGTCAGAGGAGGATCTCAGAGAGTAGTTGATGAAGCAGACAGATCTTTACACGACGCACTTATGGTAATAAAGGATGTTCTCGAAAAACCAGCTATAGTTGCAGGTGGTGGGGCTCCTGAAGCTTATATTGCAACCCATCTAAGGTCTTGGTCAAGCAGTTTAGAAGGAAGAGAACAACTTGCCGTCTTAAAATTCGCTGAAGCGCTAGAAACACTACCTATTTGTCTTGCAGAAAATGCAGGTATGGATCCTATTGATACAATGGCTGAACTACGAGCAAAACAAGGGAAAGGTAGCAAATGGACCGGAATAAATGTTAGAAGTACAACTGTCTCAGACATGTATAAACAAAATGTATTAGAACCAGTAGTAATAAAAGAACAAATTATTAAATCTGCAACAGAAGCAGCTTGTATGCTATTAAGGATAGATGATGTTATTGCTGCAAGCAAGTCTAAAGCACCTCCTGGAGGAATGGGAGGTGGCGGCATGGGCGGCATGGGCGGCATGGGCGGCATGGGCGGCATGGGCGGCATGGGCGGCATGGGCGGAATGGATATGGATTAAATCCATTTTTTTTTGAAATTTCGTTTTCTATAATCTTTAGTCGAAAATTTATAATATTAAAATAAAATCTATGATAAAGAGAGACTGCAAAATAAGCTCGAATTGCTAAAATTTTAAATTTAATTTAGACCTGTATGTAAAAACGCCTATCGTAGATCTTTTGGACAAAAATGTATTGTTTTTGGATTAATATAATAAATACCATTTAATATTTCCCAATTTTAAGCAACTTTTTCTATCTATAAGAAAGGCTTTCTATGAATTAAATCTGTGAAGAATCATATCTGTCCATTTTCTTCCTCCACTTTTCAACACATAACATTCAATTCCTGACAACAATTCCTTAACCATTTTTTTTTCATTTTCTAATAAGTCATATGCACTCTTACCCTGAATTTTTATATGTTTAATTAAATCACTATATGGAGGAAAAAGAAAAGCATCATCACTATTATCTATTGCTCTTTTTAACGCATCGTCTGAATCTATTTTTTTCACTTCCTCAACACCTTCTTCTGCTTTTTCTAAGAAAAACAAAGAACTTATCAACGTCTTTTGTTGAATTTTGGCTTCTTTTATAATATCCCTGATATGGTATTTTGGTGGTTTAATCTTTGTCTGTCCTATTGTATTAATAGTAAAAATTGGCACATTTTTCTCTGCTAGTTTATGCATCAAGCTTCTTCCCGTTTTTGAATGAACTAAACTTCTAATTTTCATTCCTCTTTTATCATTACTATCAGTATATTCTGCTTCATTCACCTCAGAAGTCTGGGCCTCAATGGCAGTTTTGTATGTATGTGCACTAATAGTCATCGATTTTGGAAAGCATATTCCTTCATTCGGAAGCCTAATAATTGTCATATCATCTGACAAGAAACTAAAGCCTTTTTTTACACATTTTATTACAGTAGTAGTTTTTCCAGTATCAGGTGGAGCAGAGAGAAAAAATCCAATTCCATTAGGGGTTGACATACATGCAGAATGTAAAAGGACGTATCCCTTTGCTAAAAATAGAAATCTCAGTATGGGTTCGATCAGATTAACGTAAGTCACATGCTTAGACTTTGAAATTAATTCATTAACAAGAATTCCAATTTTATTGGAGGCGATTTTTATTTGAAACTGGGCACCGGATCTTCCAAAATGTTCAGTATATTTTATGTCATAAGATACACTCCCATCTTTCAGATTATCAGTAATTAATTTTCTCTTGGTACGCAATTTAGCCATATCCGGGTCAGTAGAAAAGGAAGTTACGGATAAGGTAATATCAGGATCAATAAACTCTTTTGACTTAAAATACTCTAATTCCTGTAAATCTATTTCAGATTTAACTTTGATTATATCATGAATGTTATAGTAATACAAATACGCAAAAATAATATTTTTAATTTGAATATAAACAGTATTACTGTATCTTATATAACAATCTTCAGATTCTATAATTCTTGAAAGAGTATTTTATCGCCTTATTGATAATTGTATTTATTTTATTTATTTCTGTAATCCTCAATATTGATATTTTTTAGTGCAATTTATATTTACTTCATATTTCATTAATAAATAAGAAATGAATGATAAACTCTTTACTAAAAAAAATATGAAAAAATGTTATCAAATATACTCACGATAATTTTAATACATCGATTGGAGTTATTGAAATAGAGTGCAAGCGAATCATCAGGAAGTATTCAAAACTAAGAATATGTACACCTTATCAATAATCATTCCTACTTATAATGAATCTGATAATATAATCAAATTATTAGAGAGAATAAAGGAAAATCTTAACCCGAATATCTTTACTGAGATTGTTGTAGTTGATGATAACTCTCCTGATGGAACTGGCAAAATTGTTCAGTCTCATATAAAGAATGATGCGATATATACAGAAAAAGAAATTCCCTTTGGAAAAAAAAATGTCTATAATATACACGTACTTATAAGAAAAGAAAAAAATGGTCTCATACCTGCAATTCTTGAAGGTGTGAGATTCTCACAGGGTGATTATATTTTAGTTATGGATGCAGATTTATCCCATCCTCCAGAAATCATTCCTAACATGGTAGAGAAAATATTAACAGATTCTAACTCTATTGTTATTGCGTCACGATATATAGAAACTGGTGCAATAGTCGGGTGGCCATTTAGAAGACGGCTTATCAGTAAATGTGCAGCCATTATAGCCAAAATTGGATTACGGGTTAACAATGTAACTGATCCTATGTCTGGATTTTTTGTAGTACCAAGATCATTATTGGAACATTTAAAAATAGACACTAAGGGTTATAAGATCCTTCTGGAAATCCTTGTAAAAACCAAGAATATGCCTATTCATGAGGTACCATATACATTTACCGATAGAAAATCGGGTAAAAGTAAGATGGGTTTTAATGTCATTTTTGATTATATCGGTTCAGTTTGGCAATTATATAATTATGGTAGAGGAAACAAACAACAAAAGAAATAAATCAGATTTAAGCTACTTCGGTTATGTGAGTGAGTTATTTTGGTTGAATTTGTTAAAGAATAAAATTATTTGAATTAGGTGATGATGATTGATACAAATGACAAAAGATAAAGAGTTTAGTAAATATAATAAAATTGCCTTAATACTCATTCCTTTAATTTTAAGTGCCTTTACACATACTTGGAATTTGCTTGACTTTCCAAATTTACACATAGACGAAGGACATTATATGAGGAAAACTTTATCTACAATGCAAGGAGAAGGTCTCCAACCTCAGGATCGTTATTTTGCTCCTTATTTTGGTCAAATATTTATGGCAGGTATTCTTGGTCTAATAGGATATCCCGATTCTTTAAATCCTACTTCCACAGAGGATTCAATTGAAAATCTTTATACCGTCCCTAGATTAATTATGAGCATTTTTGCAGTTATAGATACTTTTCTTGTATACAAAATAACCGAGAGAAAATATGGAAACAAAATAGCGTTTATTGCATCAATTCTATTTGCGATTTTACCATATGGTTGGGTTCTCAGACGCATATTTTTAGAGTCAATACAATTGCCATTACTATTGACTTCAATTTTGCTCGTACTTTATCTAAAACAAGACCTTAATAAAACTAAAAATACAATAGGAAAAAGAAATATATCCTTAATTCTTCTCTCAGGTATATTTTTGGGACTATCTATATTTACCAAAGTCCCCGTATTTACAATGATTCCTGTTGTGGTTTATCTAATTTATATAAATACTCCAACAAAAAAACTAAAAAGTATTGGACTATGGTTTATTCCCGTACTAATTATACCTCTATTATGGCCTGCACATGCCTATTCAATTGGCCAATTTGATATATGGGTAGAGGATGTATTGCATCAAACCCAGAGAGAAAGTAAACCACTTATCAATGCATTGACATCTCTATTTGAGGTTGATCCTATTCTATTCATACTGGGCATTTCTGGATTTATATATGCAGCAATAAAGAAGGATTTTTTTATATTGTTATTCGGTATTCCATTTCTTCTATTTTTATATTGGCTTGATTTTGTTTCTTCTTTTCATCTTATTATACTGTTACCAGCATTTTCTATTGCAGGAGCTAAATTGATAGTAGAATTATCTAATCTAATTCCAAATATGAAGATAAGAAATACTCTACCTTATATTATAATTTCCGCTATAGCAATAATTGGGTTAACTTCAATAGTGTTGATTTTATCAGTTGACGCAAATTCATCAATTATAAAAACCCAAGCTGCAGCTGTACATTATATGGAACAAAGCAATAGTACTGTTACTATAGTCAGCAATCCAATGTTCGCGTGGATTCCAGAACAAATATTTCATATCGATATGGATCAAAGAAGCTTCTTTTCTACAAAGCCTCTTAAAACCACTAATTACATAATAATAGAAGACTCTGGATATAAAAAAATCATGAAGGAGAATAGTAAAAGAGGTAACTTTCAAAAAATGTTGTATGCAGATACCAATCTAATTGAAACTATAAAACCAGATAATGAAATTCCAAAATATGACATCAAGATTTATCCATATACAAATCTAAAAACATCGCCTGTGTCAAAAGAAATAAACATAAGAGCCAATTATTAGGTTAAACTAATGATGTCTATAAATATTTCAAAAATTTTAATGTATAAAAAAAGTAGTTCATACATAGATATCTCTAAAGTATGTGTGGAATGTTGAATAGGTTAAAATATAATAGATAATATTTTGAAAATATGAACTCGACTAAAAGATATACGTCAAATGTTTTTTTTACTTTTTTAATTTTTACCAGTCTATTAATCTTAATAACAAATATTAATGAGATTGATGCTCAATCTAAAAAAAAAGACATAGATCCTGTATTAACCGATCCAGATTTAAAAACAGAGTTGGTAATAGACAAACTAAAATTTCCTATAGGGATGGAATTTATTGGTAATGATGACTTCTTATTAATAGAAAAGAATACCGGAAAAGTAAAGAGAGTAACTAATGGACAGGTAGTTAATGAACTTTTAGATCTCAATGTAGCGTCGGAGAGTGAAAGAGGATTGTTAGGAATAGCATTTCTGAATTCATCTAAATTTAATACCTCTGTTAATGAAAATTCTGCTAAAAAAGATTATGTTTTCCTTTTTGTTACTGAAACTGAGGGACAAGACGATGGTAACATATTAGGAAATAAATTATACAGATATGAATTTATTGAGGGAAATCTCGTTAATCCAGTGTTACTCTTAGATTTACCTTATATACCTGGGCCCTCTCATAACGGGGGTGTTTTAAGAATTGGACCAGATGGTAATTTGTATATAGTAATGGGTGACCTAAATAGAAATAAGGATCCAGAAGGTGATACTATAGCACAAAATCTTGAAGGAACATCTCTACCTGATGGCAGAGGAGGGGTCTTAAGAATTACACCTGATGGCGACACTGTACAGGATGGATTTACATTAGGTGAATCTGGTATATTGGACAAATATTATGGTTATGGAGTAAGAAATAGTTTTGGTATTGGATTTGATAATATTACTGGCTATCTATGGGACACAGAAAATGGGTCACACTACGGAGACGAAATTAATATTATTAAACCCGGTTTTAATAGCGGGTGGAGACAGGTATTAGGAACTCCATTTTTATACGAGAGTATGACTGGCGAAGAGTTTGACCGCAGTCAGATAATTAATTTTAATGGGAATGGTAAATATTATGATCCAGCCTTGACATGGAATCAGACAATTGCTCCAACCGCTATTGCGTTTATTCATACTGATACCCTTGGAAATAAGTATAAAGATGACATGTTAGTAGGAGGAGTAAAAAATGGGACTCTCCTTCATTTTGATCTTAATTCTACTAGGACCGGGTTGCTATTAGACGGACCATTGAAAGATAAGATTGTAAATAATCCTGACGAAATTAGTGATTCAATATTAGGAACTGGATTTGGTATAGTCACTGACATAAAAATCGATCCTACGGATGGAGACTTATTTATAATAGCTGCTAATCCTAAAAACGGACAGGTATTCAAAATTTCCTTACGATAGAAATCTCATAATTGTATTGTATGATTTAAACTGTATTTTTTACAGAGATATACTAATAAAAAGTAAAAATGAACCAATCTAAAAATCTTCAGATTCAAAAGTGCTAATTATTTATTATAAATAATTTAGCCTTTAGTATTTTCCACAATTTTACATTAAATTCTAGAGAATCGTAGAAAAAAATTTTGTTTCGAATAAGATTTTTTACTTGAGATCTTTGGCTGATATAATAGATCATTTCTGCATTTATTGAGTAATTATGATAACGATCTAATTTAAGAAAACGACTATTAACTATTTTGCGGATTATCTAAGCACGATGATGAAATGCATTTTTTTAGTATAATATCCCTTTACATCTACTGATCATTCGTATTCAATAAAATCTAAATTCGCGTGAAAGACTTTTTTTAGTTATCTGATTTAAAGCTTCTTGTCTTTCCTATGTAATTAATAGTCATTTTTATGGCTACAAAAATCTTCAAAACTCTTTTATTCATATTAAAAATAAAATTTGATAGTATAAAGAAGCAAAAAATTTCTAGGTTAAACATAAAAAATAGGGAATCAAGAATAAATCACCTTCCAAAGATCTAAAATCTTATAATACAGCTCTATTCTCTATAGCATTACATGAGACGGGGGAGAAACCAGTCAGCTGTAATAATACTATCAACATTTCCTAATAAGGAATCAATCATACAGAATGTGAATGATCTCGTTATCGAGAAAAAACTTTGTGCATGTATAAGTCTAGTACCTGTTAGATCATTTTATTCTTGGAATAATAAATTGGAAGACCATGAGGAAATAATGGTTCTGTTCAAAACTACAAAGTCATTAGCAACTAAACTGAAATTAGAAATTGCTAGAATCCATCCTTACGATGTTCCAGAAATTATTGAGATGAAGATGAATGATGTTGCCAAATCTTATTTGAAATGGATGATTGAATCAATAAAAGGTTAATAATTTGAAAAATTGAATGTTGTTTTCTAGTTTTCAGGGCAGATTGTTAATAGAGATAAAATTTTCCACAATTTGAAATCTTTGAACATTAGAGCCTGTTATAGAACAGATAAAGGAAGAATCAGAAGAAATAACGAAGATTCTTTTTACTCTAATACAAATTTAAAAATATTTATCATTGCAGACGGGATGGGTGGTCATATCGCCGGAGAAATAGCAAGCAAAATTGCTATAGACTCAATTTCAAACTTTTTGAAAAAACAAATAGAAAAAAAGGATGTAGAGGAATATAAAATGAATGAGTTACTCCTAGAGTCACTAGCCATTGCAAATTGTAAAATATTAAATGAAAGTATGAATAATCCATGTTTAAAAGGTATGGGTACGACTGCGGCTGTAGTTGTAGTCTCTAAAAAAGGAAATCTCTATTTAGCAAGCATCGGAGACAGTAGAGTATATTTAATTGATAAAAACATCAAAAAAATTTCTAGGCTAACTAAAGATCATACATTGGTAGAAGAATTACACGATAAAGGAATAATCTCTACAAGTAATACAAAAAAGCATCCACTACGTCATATCCTATCACAAGCATTGGGATTGGGACAAAATATTAAACCTTTCATTAAGGAAATAAAATTTTCTTTTGACGAGTATGTATTGTTATGCTCAGATGGTTTAACCGAAATGGTATCAGATGATGAGATTCTAAATATTTTGAATAGTACTAATTCTGAAAATCTAAAAGCAAAATGTAACAAATTAGTCGAAGTTGCAAATACAAATGGAGGATTGGATAACATATCAGTAATTCTATTAAAGAACATTGGATTTAATTAACAGAATATTAACGATCCTACAATAATATAAACTACCTAAAAAACAGAAAATAAAATCAAAATAGATTAAAATTTTACCTATTACTACACATTTTTCCTTTTCACTTGATTTGATAACGAAGTAAAGCTACTATACCTCCAAGGGAAGATACTCTCAACCCAATATCTGTCGAAGAATCAATTGCATAAACTTTTGAACCAATTGCTTCAGCATAATTCAAAAGTTGTATTACATCTTCTTCTTTGAAATTTTTAAAGATAGTATTAGAAAAAACGAGAGACTCTACTGATTTTAATTTAATTGCCTCAGAAACTTCCTTAAAACCTAGAGCAAATTTCTCTTCCCCTTTATTTACTTGAATCATTACTTGATCAAGAATATTGGAAACGAGAGAAATTTTACTGAGACTCATTACTTCTTTTATGATGGGTGATCTTGTAAAGACTAAAACTCCATCTTCACCGGCTACATCAATCCCATCAATTACAGTACACATATCTTTATAGTAGGGTTTTTTGCTTGTTATAAAATTGAAAAATTTTCTTTTTGTTTCTCCAGGACCAAAGATTATTATTTTAAATCTTTCTTCATTTGTCAGATTTTCTAGTGTATTAATAATTTGATCATAGAAAATTTCTATATTTGAATCCTTTTTAGTACTATCTTTAAAGTACTTTCCAGTTTGTCCTGAATATATATTTGGAATCATTTGTAAATGCGTGCCTGTTAGTTTTCCTATTCCTGCTTCATTTGTATCTATTGCTATCATGATAAATGTTCCAGCAACATCTGATTTGATTAGATTTATCTCTAATTCATCCCATTTTTTAGGTTTTTCAATTACAATTTTATGTCCTATCTGAACTAAAACCGAATGATAATTTCCTTTTACTACCAATGCATTATTTGATTCTGTAATAGTACCAGATATCCTAAGTCTATCGATACTTTCATCGAGATTTATTTTTTCAACTCTAATAGAAACACGAATTTTGACTCGTTCACGATCTGGTCTAGAAAATTCCTTATCAAATTTTATCACTCTAGTGGTATCCGAGATCAAGATATCTCCTATTTTTATAACCCGTCTAATAACAAAGAGATCGTCAGGATCTTCTGGAACAACTAATATTGCCTTTCCAGATGACCCTTTGACTTCTTTACTAATCATATAGTTCTTTGGGTGACAGTATAATACTAGCTCTTATTTCACTGATGCATTTCAATATACACTTACTTATTGGCTTGACTGTATCGAGGATGATTTTATATCGTCATTATCGGAAATATTCGCTACTGATTTATCGTTGACACTTTCCTTATTTTTTTTATTTTTGTAACTGATATCCTGTGAAGACTTTAAATAATTATTTACCCATTCTTGGGTCAGTACACCAGATTCAACAAGGTTAACCAAAGCATTAGCAGATGCAGTTCCATAGACCTTGCCATTTTTTTTCCTTATCTGTCTCCATTTTAATTGCGTATTCCCACTTTTAGAAGAATAGATTATTCCTAACACTTCCTTTGCATTTACAAATGTCATTTCACGGATCCTCTTTAATGTCACCTTATCAACAGCTTCTATGTAGATTGCTCCAGGTCCTTCTTCTCTCTCAGGAAATACTTCAAAATCACGTAGATAACTATCAGGAATAAACGATCGGCAAGTACTAACAATAATAAATTTTCTAAAACTTTCAAGTGATGAAGTAGTGTCTATATTGACCATTTAATCATAGACATGTGTTGCCACTTATCAAGTTTATGAAAGAATATCTATTTTCTAAATCTGAATCTAATTTGATTTAGAAATCATTCGATGTCGAAATTATATTAATATTAACCTGGATTTCTAACTTTACAAAAAAATTAATGTTTTATACAAATATTTTTTTTATTGATACACGCCTGTATAATCAGCTTTTTTTATTTCGATGGTAACCTTGTCGCCTACTCTGATATTCATGTCCTCATAATCTTTCATACTAAGCTTGAATGTTGGACTATCTCCTGACATTCCTCCCAAATTACCAGACATTAATTTAGAGATATCACCCATTGCTTTTGGTAAATTTTTCATTAGATCTTCTGGTGAAGTAAACGCCATAACATTAGCACCAAAAGGATTCTGCCTCTTGTCGCTACCTGGTTTGTATTCATTAGGATCTGAGAATGTTACATAAACATAAGGACTTCCATCTTGCGTAGCCTCAATCCTAGAGGCAATAAATTCTCTTTTCATTCTATTAATGATAAATAAAATTCAACTTATAATTTTTTAGGTTGTATTTATTCGTCCGTTTCTTTTTAAATCAGTTAATAGCAGAATTTGAAACTCATATTAATTTAGATTAGCTATGTTATTAATTTTCAACTCGTCCAATTATCTATTTGTAACGATTTTTGGTATTTAGTATTCCTTTTACGTATATTACTGCTTTAAATAAAAAATTTGTCAAACTCACATGGTAATCTCTTTTAAAAACAGATTACTATCCATCTTAGAAAACGATGACAAATTCAAATCTGAACCCGATGACATTAGATTCTTTAAAAATATACCTGCTTCTCGTTCTAGCCACCATTTTTCACCAAATTTATTTTGTAAAGTTAGTTCTAATTCCTTTGCTCGAACAGCTGCAAAAAGATAACTAGGTACATACATGATTGACTCTGGAAGTATATGGTGCAACATCCAATATTCCCCTGGAACTCTTATTCCTGTGAATCTATAAATTAAATCTGAATAAATCTTATTAGATTCCTCAACGTTGAGATGATTCTTCCAAAAAGCAATTTTCATAAGGGAATTTGCAGAATAAAAAGTTAAAAAAAATAAATCCATGAAATTATTTCGGTTGACTATGCCTTCTAATAACTTTGAGTCTTTTATTCCAAGAGAACTTTTTAGGAATTTTTCATTCTTTGTTAGTCTTTCTAGTAATATTGAAAAGATTTCAGCTATACCCATAGCAATAAAATATTTTTTCCAATACTCTAAATTTGGATTTATCGAACTAGCATGCATCGCATGTCCAAATTCATGAAAACATCCTTGCAGATCAAAATAAGGACTTTCGCTTTTATACAATACTCGTATATCATTAGGAATTTGGACAAAAAAACAAATAGGTGATGGATATTTAATTTTTCTATCTGTAAGATCGAAGCTGATTCGGTCTAATTGAAAGGATAAATTCTTTAAAATTCTTTTTACTTCTTTTATCGGATTTATTTTATGAAACACTTTTTCAAAGTCATTATATACTTTATTTCGGAAAAAGTAAAAATCATCATAGTACTCACATTTTTTATCTAAGATTTTCGCTGCAATGTCCTCTAAGGATTTTTTAAATGGGTTACTGGCCTTATTTCCAATATTAGTGACGAATTCATTCAATCTTGTATAGGAAATTCGCTCATTGTACAGGTAGCAATTCACAGGATCGAGTTCAACTCCTTTAGATTGCTGCTGAGCATTTATTTTGGAATATGAATTCTTAATCTTGTTAAATCTTTCAAAGATAACTGGGGAAAGGTTCTTTGTAGCAAGTATAAATTCATCGTATACTTCTTTTCTTTTCTTGTCATCTTTTTCATGACTATTATATTGTCTCCAATTATTCCAACAGATTTCAGTTGAATCAGAAAACCTATGTTTTTTTGATTTTATTTTTCTTGACCGTAAATCATGGAGTTTTAATTCAAGATTTCTAGTTGAAGATTCTGCGAAATTGGTAGCAACTGAAACATACAGATCCAAAGGATCATGAAATAAATCAAGAAAAATACAAGAGTTTTTTAACCTTAGTTCCGAAATTTCTGATATAATTTTATTCGAATAATCCAATCCAGCGTATTTTTTATATATTTCATCTGTTTCTGCAATTAACAAACTTTCATCTATCTTGCACCACTGACGCATATTCATCTTAAAAAATCACCATTTCTTATTTATCAAATGAGTATTAGAATATTAGGGAATGGGAAAAAAGCATGTTAACCAATTAGATTTTCGATATAGCTTTGATGATCATATTTATTAGAATAATTCATCTGTAAGTTCATCAAAATGTTTCGTTAGTGGTTTTTTCTAGAAAATGTATATAAAAAATTACTAGTTAGTTATCCAAAGATGACATTGCTACTTAACATCTAAAACGACGCAATCATCTGATAAGAGTCATGGATAATCAATTTGGTAATAACTGGATTAAAAAAGAGAAAAAAAATAATACATTTTTGGGTTTGAAAGAGTCTTTAAAACCTCAACAACCTCTGAAACCAAAGATGGAAATAGCTAAGAACAAAGTCCAAATACAAAATAAAAAACTTGACGCAATGTTAGATAAATTAAAATCTAGAGAAAAAACGTATTTTGATCAAATTGTAACATCTTTACAAAAACATGATTCACAGCATGGTAAAATGATTTCAACAGAATTAGCTCAAGTACGAAAAACAGAAAAAACAATGTCTCAGTTAAAACTTGCTCTTGAACAAGTTCAGATGAGATTGGAATCAACTATAGACATGGGAGATTCAATGGCAGCACTAGGTCCAGCCATGGGAGCTCTTTCACAAATAAAATCAAAGATCAACCTCGTCTTACCTGATGCCGATAATGAACTAACCGATATAAACAATGCCTTTAATGATATATTGAATAATGCTAGCGAGATTGGAAACAATACATTTGATTATAATAATAGTAATGAGGAAGTTAAGAAGATTTTGGCAGAAGCTAGTTTCATTGCAGAACAAAGAACAAGTATAGATATTCCAGATATTCCAGGGGACAGAATCAATCATAAATCAAATCCATTCAAAGAGCGTACTCAATAACTTTCGCAGGTTGTTATGTTAAAATGACATATTATTTTTAATAGATTTTAGTTTACTTATTGGTATGTCATATTTATTTAATATTCTTTCTTGTATTCTTAAATGTAATAAATAGAAAGTTAATAATATATTTTAAATCCAACGATCCTTTCATATAAGATTTTAATTAAAAAGCGATGGAAAAATATCTTTTAGGTTTGAAGATTTTGAAGATATTGTATCCATTCCAATAATGGAAGGTTCTAAAACTACTGTTCCAGTATCATTACCTTTTAATTTTTTTTCTAAATCAGAATTATCTGTAAATTTAGAGTTATTGGTAAATAATGAGATATTAGGTTCCTTTTCCTGACTGGAATAGGGATAAAGATTCTCTAGATTAGAAGACCCGATACTTTCACCTAGACCCGAAAAGGTTTTGGAATTAGGGGAATTTTTAGTTAGACTCTCAAGGTCTTGGCTTGACCCATTTATTCCTTGTTGAACTTGATTTATAGTATCTTCAATCATTTTATTCATGCTATTTCCTATTAGATTCTGGATCTGTCTTTCAATATCTCCGGTGATAGAAGATGATGATGACTGTGCATAGACTGTATTAAAGAAGAGGATTGAGCTTAGCAAACAGATACTAAAGCAAGACACAAATAGATACTTGATATATAAAATTCTCTTGTTAAGGATTAACACAATCAAAAGTCTACAATATTTTATTAAATTATAATGTTCACATCTTGATGTAACCTTGTTAAATTTTTTTTGCTTGTAGTTTTAAAAAGTATTATTACAACTCAAATTATATGATGTAGTATTTATAACTGACAACAATAGCATAAAGAGCTATGAATATTTAATGGATAAATCTGTGGGAACTATTTTGAAAAAGATGGAAGGGAAATTGAAAAGTCTGCACAAATTAACGAGACCAACAGCTTTAAAAGAATTACAAAGGGAAGAAGGAACAGATCCATTAAAAATTCTAATAGGTACTATCTTGTCCTCACGTTCTAGAGATGAAAATACAACTAAAGTAGTTCATAAGCTTTTTTTAAGATATAAAGATGTAAGAGATTTGGCAGATTCAAACATTGAAGAATTAAAAATGTTAATTCATAGCATAGGGTTTTACAATATAAAGGCTGAAAGGATTAAACAAGTTTCTAAGCTACTTTTAGAAAGATATGGTGGAAAAGTTCCTAATAGTTTTGAAGATCTACTATCTTTGCCAGGTGTGGGAAGAAAAACTGCCAACTGTGTTCTTGTTTATGCCTTTAATGAACCTGCAATACCAGTTGACGTACATGTTCATAGAATTTCAAATAGAATAGGCTTGGTAGATACTAAATCTCCTGAAAAAACTGAAGAAGAGTTATCTAATATAGTTCCAAAAAAATATTGGTTGGATCTAAACAATATTTTTGTAATGTATGGCCAAAATATTTGTATACCGTCAAAACCAAAATGTGGCTATTGTGATTTATCTAATATGTGTAAATATTTTCTTTCTAAAAAGGAAAATTAACTTTTTAGATTTAGATAAGGGAACAGGAATTATTCCTCATCTCTATCACGTTTTTTAAATTTCAATAGAAAAAGAATCACTGCACCTACGATAACTAACATTATGATAGGTAAAAAATAAAGTGGAGAATCTCTAGGATTACCAAACAAAAGATTAAATGAAATAAATCCACCTAAAGTATTGATTGGAGAATCATTATCATCTTTTCCATATATAGCGATTGACCCAAGATTAAAACCATCTAGTGATAGTCTATCTATTACTATTCGTTTTCCATTCGTCACTGACAGTCCTTGATTATTTGCATGTCCTACAGTCAAGGGTTGTTCACGTGACCATCCATCTGTATCCATTTCATGTACTCGAATATATCCTGATTCATTTGTATTCACTGCTACCCAAAATTTATGATCTCTTTCAAAAAGAGCTAACTCAACAAATTTTTCACTTGGTGTTGGTTCCATCAATTTTATTATAGTTTTTGCATCAGAAGAATTTGAATAGGTCATATTATTTTGGATAGTTAATATCCAATTGATCCCTTTAGGAGGATCGTAAGTATAAATAACTGGATTCTTTCTATCTGTGTTGGAAGCAGTATAAGGGTATGTGACTTGTTCATTATTTTTGGTTTTTACAACTTGTGAATTTTTGAATTGGTCATCTTCCTGTTGTGCATATATAAAAGTATTAAAATTAATAAATAAAAAAAACATGAAAGTCAAAAGTGAAAATATTAATACATAAATCGAACTATAATGAAAGTTAAGAGGGATAAAATACATTTATTCCACTATCCTACACTGTAATATGAATTTAAGTTTAAAAAACACGCTTTTCTCATTTTAAACAATAAGGATAATTTTAATTATTTTACAAATGGATCTCGAAATTTTGTAATGACTTGTGCTATTTCTGGACGCAAGAGATGTTTTCCGGGGAGATCTCCTTCTATTACCATTTTTCTCATTCTCGTCCCACTAAGCTCTTCCCTAAAATCTAGTCCATGCGGACATGTTCTTTCATTTGCATATCCTAAACATTTTTTGCAATAATAAAAAGTAGGAAAGAAAATAGGCTGTATACCTAGATCTGGAAATTCATTAAATATTTCATGAGCAGCAAAAGGATGATAATAATCTCCTACGCCTGCATGGTCTCTCCCTACTATAAAGTGAGAGCAACCAAAATTTTTTCTCATAATCGCATGATGAATTGCTTCTTTTGGCCCAGCATATCTCATTTCAGTATGTAAGGTTACAAACATCACTTTATCTTTAGGATAATAATTTTCGATTAATTTCATATAAGATTCTAAAATCACTTCGTCTCTAAAATCTCCCCTTTTTTTCTTGCCGATAAGTGGATTTATAAATAATCCATCGTAAATATTTAATGCTGCCTTTTGTAACATTTCGTGAGCTATATGAGGTATATTCCTAGTCTGAAATCCAACCACGGTATTCCATTTGCGGTTTAAAATTTCTTTTCTTGTTATATATGGGTGTAGCCTGTGACCTTCAAGTTTAGATTGCAGTTTTTTTTTGAAGACTTCTATTTTTCCAGAAACTACGGTATCTTTTAATTTAAATGTCTTAGCTACACCAGGATGTGCATCATCCGTTGTTAAATATAGAGATTTGGCTAGTTGTATTTTATCATATTGATAATAATCATCATAATACAAAATGGCAAAATGATCATTGCGATTCCTTAAGGAGATTTCTCCATATTCTTTACATTTTACTGCAGTACTTTTGTCGACATCTAAAATTATAGGAATAGTCCAAGGTAAACCATTTTCTAATCTACCATGGGTTAAAATATTTTCAAAATCCTCTTTGCCAACAAATCCATTTAAAGGACTAAAGATACCAAAAGCAATATTCTCCACATCATTTCTTAAATTGTCATCAACATCAACGATATACATATCATCATTTACTTTTTTGGTCTCTACAAATTGATCAACAAGCGAGCCTCCATGAGGAGGAGGTATTTTATGAATATTATTCAATTCGTTTCTCGATTCTTCTTGCATATTCTCTTTTCTTACCCCCTAATAATATAAAATTACGGAACTCTGGGATAAAGTATTTTAGGTATTCTTCTTTGCCTCTGGAAGGTGAAGACCGCATTCTTTTTGAGATGGATGTTCCCACCACCAACGACCAGACCTAATATCATCTCCCGGTGATACTGCTCTAGTACACGGCTCGCATCCTATACTAGGATAGCCTTTATCATGTAGTTTGTTATAGGGTATATTATTCTCTTTTATGTATGTCCAAACCATTTCCTCAGTCCAATCTGCCAGTGGGTTTAACTTTATTTTATCGTCGTGAGATACATCAAGCTCAATTTTTTCAATATAAGATCTTGTTATAGATTGCTCCCTTCTGAGACCAGTTATCCATCCATTTAATGAACTCAATGCCCGGTTTAATGGGTTAACTTTTCTGATTCCACAGCAGAGCTTTCTATTTTCTATACTGTCATACATTAAATTAAATCCTTTATTACTAACCATTTCTTCGACTTGATTTGAATCTGGAAAATATGTATCAATTTTGATTTCATATTTTTTAGATATCTTATCAATCAAATCATACGTTTCCTGATTAAGTCTCCCTGTGTCTAATGTGAAGATCTTTGTTTGATTCTTATTAATTTTAACCATCATATCAATGAGTATAACATCCTCAAGACCAAAACTAGATGCTAGAGCAATTTTTTCCCCATAAGTATCAAGAGACCACTTTAAGATTTCTTGTGCAGATTTAGTCTCAAAATCACAAATGAGATCTCTAATATTCAAACCATAATACCTCTTTTAATTAAACTTGTATTAGTTAGACCTTTATTTTTATTTATTTAAATCTATATTAAATAAACTTTTATTTTATCGTTAGAAAAATCTTTGGGAATAAAAATATTTAACATGAACCATACTTGATCCTAAAACCTAGCATATCCTAGAATGGTATTTTTAACAATCAAGAAAAATAGTGGTTACCTAAGGACATTATGTATGAATTTAATTTATTTTATATAACAATTTTATCTGGACAAGAGTATTTTTAGTACCAGTAAATTTTATTATAATTTATAGTATTATTGTAATATCAAAATTACACATGATAATATTTAAACTAAAAATATTTAGCAGAAACGTAAAATACAACCAAACAATGGATCAGGAATGACTTAATGACAATTTCATTACCTTGAATTTTATAACATTATGCATAATCAATAAAAATATCATCTATATTTTAATATCATTAGAATAAACCATATATTGGATTACTTGAATAATCAAGATTTTTGGAATAAGGTTTATAAATATAGAGAATATGGTTTCGAACCTCTTAATTGGATTTCAAATTTTACAAACGAGATTGAAAAAGATGTTATTGAAGTCTCTTTAAATAAAATTAGGGGAACCAATTATAAAATTACACCAGGTTGGATTGATTTTTTTCAGAAATGCGAAGGAAAGATGCCTGAATTAACAAGAAGATTCTATGATGTTAATGATAATTTATATCAAAGTGAAACTGGTATTAAAAATGCGTTAGCAGTAGTATATATCAATAACAACATTAGCGAAAATCCTGATAGAAGGTTTAACCTATTAAATAATTTTATCAGTAGCTTTAAATCAAAACTTAATACAAAAAAACTAATAGCAATCAACTCCTCCTCTAAAAAACAATTCATATTATTGGATTTTGTCCATATAAGAAGAGGAAATAAAGTTGGATATATTGTTGCAGATAACTACATTACACAAGTCACTGACATAACTCAGCCTCCTGAGTCTGAAATTCATACTAAAATTACAGTCTCAGGTGCTATTGAAAATCTTAACCTCCTAGGATGTACATCAGAGTTTAGAATTTATCCAATCTACGATGGGCCTACAGAAAGTATTTTAGATATAACTAGAAAAAATTTTGATTCCTTCACCCTTTCAAACAATATCTACATGGAAGATTACAGTTCTGTAAAAATAGGAAATCTTTTGTTCGGGGGAACATCAACTGCTACTTCATTTAAAGAATTACCACTACGATATGAGGATATTGAAGAAGGAATGAACGTAATAATTACCGATAAATTTGGCTCAATAGTCCCACTCAATTTGTATCTCTTAACACAGATCAACGAAAATAATATAGCATTATTTGAAAAAAATAACATATCATATGAGTTGTTAAAGAATTCAAAAGAAAAGATCTTTAAAACCTTGATTCATCCTCGATTCGAATTAGGCAAGATTATCAACAAATATTGTCCGGAATTTGGTAGCAAATATGATAAAGCCCAACATATTACAGCTGTCTTTCCAATATTAAACAGAGGTATTTTGGCTATGAAACATTTGTCAGATTATAGTAATAACGAGATCATTATAGATAAGATTCCTATAAAATATCAAGATATGTCCTGCTATGCAATCAAAGAGTATTTTATACAAAATTCTACATCCTCTACTAATGGGTGTCACGCAATAATAGCTAGTAAAGAAATTACAGACTCTTTAATTCAAGATTTTAGAAAGATAAATTTAGAGCCAGAAGTTATAGGAAATATAGGTAAGAAAGGAAAGAAATTTCTGAACATTACAGACTCAAATTTTGATAAATATTTTCCTCCCCGATCAAGAATCCAAAAAAAGATTAGGGGTTTCAGACAGAAAGAAAAT
>JBHIVA010000010.1:0-50574 GCA_042138015.1 Nitrososphaeraceae archaeon
CTCCTTTTATCATCTCTAAATATAGTTAATGCTTTTGATGTATTACGTAAACTCAAACCAAGAAAGTACAGATAAAGTGAATACATTACAATATAATTTGATGTTTTATTTCTTTCAAATTTAATTTTGTTCATACTACTATTATTTGGAACATTCTTAGCTATAGCTCTTACTGCTTATCTGAACAGAGCCGAATAAATCTATTAATTAATTACAATATTTAAGCTAAAAAATATTTGAATTGAAGTACTGGTCTAAATAAAAATAACACTTATCTTTCCTTTATTTCATCATAATGTTTCCATCAAACATATACCTAGATTAATTACAAATATTTTGACAAATCAAATCCCTTAAATCCTTAATATATTTACAATACAAGATAGAACAATGTCAATTCAAGTATTAAAAATTAAGACTATACCTATAAAAGTGCATTTTACATTACTATTTATATTTTTTCTTCTGACATGGACTTTATCTACTGGATTTATGCCTCACTATTATCCAAATTTGTCATCTCAGGAATATATTATAATGGGTATTACAGGAACAATTATTTTATTTATTTCAATCTTAATTCATGAATTGGCCCATTCAATCCTTTCTATAAGATATGGTATTAAAGTAAATCAAATAATCTTATTTATTTTTGGAGGTATTTCTGACATTAAAGAGGAAACTCAAGATTTTAAAAAGGAATTTAATATTGCTATTGTAGGCCCACTATCAAGTTTTTTATTAGCTGGAATTTTTTTTGGATTTTTCAAACTGTTTTCATTCCTAGGTAATGAAATGATACAACTACATTTAGAACCTTTAATTGGCGTTCTATTATATGGTTTTTTTGTAAATATTTTGCTAGGATCTTTTAATCTTTTACCAGCATTCCCTATGGATGGAGGTAGAATGTTAAGAGCTGGATTAGTAAGATGGTTAACCTATGATAAAGCAACAAGAATAGCTGTTCAAGTTGGGATATTCTTTTCATTTATTCTTATTGGAGTGGGTATCATTTTAGTTATCACTACTCCGTCTATTGGAGGTTTATGGTTAATTCTTATTGGATGGTTTCTTCATAATGGAGCGAAATCATATTCAAAACAATTTGAGTTATCCAAACTTTTAACTGGGGTAAAATTGAAAGATATAATGAAAACTATTGTAGTGTCCGTAAAACCAGATATAGATGTAAAAAACTTAGTAACTGATTATTTTAATGTATATAGGAAAAGTTCATTACCTGTAATCGATGATAATTCTATACTAGTTGGAATGGTTACTACAGACGAAGTTTTTGGGAACAAAAAAGATATCTCTCAAAACAAAGTTATGGATATAATGCTTCCAAGATCAAATTTAATAATTATGACGCCTGAGAATGAAGTCAATGACGCTTTAAAAGAACTGGTATTGAAACGAATGAATCGAATATTTGTAACTGATCAAAACTTTAAACTCACAGGAATTGTAAGTAAGACAGATATTTTAAATCTAGCTCAAGAAAGAAGTGAATTTAATGAACAGAGGAAATCATACAAAAAGAAATGGTTTGATCTAGCATGACTGGGAATATCTTAGGTTATTTTGGGAATTAACCCTATGTTTATATTAAATTGGATGGAATTTGTTATAACCGCAATTGTCATAATTAAAATAATTCAAACATGAATATTTGAATACATGAAAAATTATTTAATATTATTATAACTGGACAACATTATAATATTTAACAATATTTATATCTGATTTAGGCAGGTAAAATTTTTACATCTTGGAAAGTTTTATATGAATTTTAAGTTTTAATATTTTTTACAATATTGACTTCAGTTCAAAAATTTAAATCGATACTAGTCAGATAAAATTACTGATAAACAATATCAAAATGATTTAATATATAATACTTGGTTAGGTATATAATAGATTCTAATACTAAATAGGTAATATCCGGTCAATCTTTAAGATTTGAAAAATAATAATAGAAATAACACAATCGAATCGAAATAAAATATCGATTATCAATAGGTAGATGTAAATATATTTCACCTTTACATCCTAATTGATCGATAGATTGAATTTATGCGACAAATGATTAATTTTTACTTTAAAAAATACTATTAAACTATGACTTAAACTTAATAATATCTTGAATAATAATACCTTTAAATTCACTTGTATCATGATATTGGTTTGTTTCAAAGGTATTCTAAAAATCCTATATTAATTCCAAAATCTAGTAATCCATGGGAATCTAAGGCAGTGTTTAATTGCAGTACCTTGAATTATGGTAAAGAAATAAAAATGCTTTATCGTGCAGTGGGGGAATACAAATATTATATATCTCGAGTAGGATATGCATTTAGTATTGACGGATATCATTTCGAGAGAAAGGATGAACCTGTTATTGACATCTCTGAAAATTATGAAAAATTTGGGATAGAGGACCCACGTATAACGAGGATAGGAGAAGATATTTTTATCACCTATGTTGTCTTATCTGATTATTTTAAAAATAAACCTCGAGTATCATCTGCATTAGCAACTACAAAAAATTTCAAAGAATATTCAAAATTGGGCTTAATTAGTAGTGAATGTGAGGACAATAAAGATATAGTTTTTTTCCCGGAAAAATTTACATTCAAAGAAACTAGTACAAATAAAAAAATAAGTATGTATGTATCACTACAAAGGCCTAGTGAATTTATAGGACCACAATACGGTACCGAAAAGCCAAGTATATGGATTTATAAAGGAACTACATACAAGAGTATGAATAATCATTTAATATTAATGAAACCAGAACAAGAATGGGAAAGTATAAAAATTGGAGCTGGTCCTTCACCAATAAAAACAAAAAAGGGTTGGTTATTGATATATCATGGGGTTGATCAATACAAAGTATATAGGGCAGGCGCAGCGATTTTGGATTTAGAAGATCC
This sequence comes from Nitrososphaeraceae archaeon, assembly GCA_042138015.1. Taxonomy (GTDB): domain Archaea; phylum Thermoproteota; class Nitrososphaeria; order Nitrososphaerales; family Nitrososphaeraceae; genus TH1177. The sequence goes on from JBHIVA010000010.1 coordinate 2,940, forward strand.
TTCTAAACTGATAGCAAAAACTAATATGCCAATTTTGGAGCCCGTGGAACCATATGAAAAATTTGGGGATGTGAATAATGTTGTCTTCCCAACAGGAACAGCTATCCTTGATGGAAAATTGTTCTTATATTATGGGGGTGCAGACAAGGTTTGTTGTGTTGCAACTGCGGATTTAGATACTTTATTAGAATATACCTTAAATGCTTCTTCATTATCAAAATAATTCAACAAGAATAGATGTTTTGAAGTAAAAAATATTAGAATTTATTATTATTACCAATTAAATTTTAAATGTCCAATTACTAACTTAAAAAAATAAAAATTATTTTGTTTTATAAAAATGATGTAAATATAGACAATTTCTTTAGTAAAGATCATGTTAGATCAAAAATAAAATATATATAAATCCATTTGGGTATAATATATTAATTGCTTTTTCTAAATTATGCTCTGAAATTCCATTTATTACAAATAAAATCTCATAAAAACCCCTTTAATATTTCAATATCTTTGACTTCAATACTTGGCACTATCTTTCATTAATAGACAAAATAATTATTAATCTATTATGCTAATAATCTCAACAATGGAAAACGAGGAAATAGTTACTGTTACAAATATTATGACCCCATTGCCTATACAAGTTGTTAGTCTAAATGATACTGTCGAAATAGTCTCAAAATTAATGAAACAACATGAAATTGGCTCTGTAATAGTTATTGATGAAGAAAATTGCCCAATAGGAATAATAACTGAACGAGATATAGTAAGAAGAGTTGTTTGTGAAATCAAAGATCCCTTAACAACAAAGGTTGAATCTATAATGTCTAGACCACTAATTACCGTAGAACATAAAACAAGGATCGACAAAGCTATTACTACTATGATTCAAAACAAAATTAGAAGATTACCAATAGTTAAAATGGGTCTTTTACATGGGATAATAACATCAACTGATCTAGTGAAATTTTCATTTCAAAAATATAAAGATGAATATAAAATTTTAAAATGCTTATCAAGATATCAAAAATATTGGGAAGAATAAATGTTATATTAAATCAAATTAAAGAATTTAATTAATTTCTATGTAATATCCTTCGATATAATCTATATAATCTTACATGAATTCATATAATTTTTCTTATTAACATATAATATTATAAATAAAGATAAACTTCTCTAAAGAAACCATATGATCATTGATGGAATAGAAGTATCCAAAAAGATAAAGACTAGCTTAAGAACTAAAGTAGAATCATTAAGGAAACAAGGTTCACATCCATGTTTAGCTACCATTTTAGTTGGAGATGACCCTGCTTCTTCAATTTATGTTAAAAATAAACATAAAGCATGTTTTGATTTAGGAATAGATACAAATGATAACAAGATGGAATCATCTATTACAGAAACTGAATTGTTAAAAAAAATTGGATATCTTAATAACGATGATTCAGTTCATGGTATTTTATTACAGTTACCTCTACCAAGTCATATAAATCAGTTTAAAGCAATAAATACTATTGATCCATCAAAAGATGTTGATGGTCTTACATATTATAACGCGGGGTTGTTATTTAACAAAAAACCCTCTTTCATCCCATGTACTCCGCTAGGAATTATTGAATTATTTAACTTTTATAATATAGACCTTAAAGCTAAAGATATTGTTATCATCAATAGAAGTATTTTAGTAGGAAAACCACTTTCGTTGATGCTGATTGATAAAGATGCAACAGTAACCGTTTGTCATTCACAAACAAAATTTTTAAAACAGAAATTGAAAGAAGCAGATATAGTAATCACTGCTGTTGGTAATAGGAAACGCTTCACTTTAAAAAGCGAATTTGTTAAGGATGGTGTGGTAATCATTGATGTAGGTATATCTCGTTTAAATGGTCAAATAGTAGGGGATACAGATTTTGAATCAGTGTTACACAAAGCATCTTGGATAACACCTGTACCAGGTGGAGTAGGTCCCATGACTATTACAATGTTATTAAACAATACGATTGAAGCCGCAATAAACAGATCTTCTCATTTATTGCACAATTGAAAGATGTCAAAAATATATTCTAAAGAAGTCATTAGGAAAAATATTCTAAACTTGAGAAATCAATTAACTGAAAATGACAAATTAATATTTAGTAAACTAATAAATGAAAAGGTACTTAAATCCAAAGAATTCAAAGATGCAAAATGTATTGGAATCTACTATCCAATAGGTTCAGAAGTATACACCTTTGATATTATACATGAATCCTTAAAAATGAATAAAAAAATTGGATTACCAAGAGTAATAAATTCACAATCAATAAAATTCTATCGTATAATGGAAAAATCTCTAGATCAGGTTAAACTTGAAAAAGATAAATACGGTGTTATGGTAAATAAAAACTCAAATATTGAATTAGAATTAATTGATTTGTTGATAACTCCTGGGGTAGCATTTGATAAACATTGTAATCGAATAGGTTATGGAAAAGGATATTATGATAGGTATATTTGTACAAATAATCCAACTAATAAAATTGGTTTGGCTTTTGAGAAACAATTAGTAGATCATATTCCTATAAATGAGAATGATAAAAAACTTGATATTATTGTTACAGAAACAAATAAGTATTATCTTGAAAAGAACGACAAATAATAAATTATCAATATAACAAATTCAGAATTCCTCGTCATTATATGATATTAAATTTAAATAAATATTTCTTGAAACAAATTATTAGAATTAATATAAAAATATAAAATCATATTTTCAAAATATAGAAAAAATATTATAATAAAAAATACAGTTACTCTGGAGCAAAACCATGATAATATGGTATCTGAGAGAACTCCTCTTTTGGTACTGGTTCATTTAAGGAAATTAGATAACCATCAGGATCTTCTATTATTACATTTTTTCCATGAGGACCTTCATTTAACTTATTATAAAATTTTACATTATTTTGAAGGAGGACATTATGTAACTCATCAAAGTTGGTTATCATAAAAGTTAACATTATGTTTCCATTAGAAGAGGTAGATTTATTTTCGTTTTCAGGATTATTTTTACCTAAAATTATATTGATATTATCTGATCCTTTATATGAAAATTCTATTCTATCTTCAAACTCTTGGTTTACCTGCATACCTAATACACCATTATAAAATTCTAAAGACTTCTTAACATCTGAAACCAACAACGATATGCCTTTTATTTTGTAAGACATATCACTTGTTATCAATAACTTATATATAACTTATTGTCATTCCAAAAATTTTTGCCTTATCTGTTTGTATTCAAACTAAACTTTCATAATATTCTAATTTTTAAATCTGTTACATCTTTATGATATTTTTAGGTAATTAATACATCACATCTTTGGCAGTGATAAATAGGTAATATTACAAAAAATAAACTTCCAATTATTGTAAAAATTACAGGTTTTTTATTGTTTATTAAAAATCCTTCATTAAATTACAGAATTTATTAATTCTATCTGAAAATGCATAAATATGGTATAGCCCTTTTTTATTATACGTGGGCATAAATAAATTTCCAATATTAGTAACTATGGTGAAAAGCTTGGAGAGAAGAAAATTATGACTATAAAATTTGGTTTTACACAAGGACTTAATGTTGCAAGGTTGGGTTTAGATGAAAGTCAAATAATCACTGCTTGTCAGATGGCAGATAGGTTAGATTATGATTCCATTTGGGCGATGGACCATACTAACGTTCCTCAATGGAAAAACGCTATAGTGAATGATGCGTGGTTATTATTAGCAGCAATTGGTGCGTTAACAAACAAAGTTGAACTAGGTACATGTGTTACTGATGCTATAAGGAGACATCCATCAACTATAGCTTTAGCTAGTGTTACGTTAGATAGGTTAACTAATGGAAGAGGAATTCTTGGAATAGGAGCAGGAGAAGCTCAAAATGTTGTTGATTTCGGTATTGAATTTAACAAACCAGTAACCAAATTAAAGGAACAACTTGAAGTTATTGATAAGCTATTCCAGTCTAATCCGGATAATAGAGTAGATTATGAGGGTAAATACTATAAATTGATTAATGCATGCCTACAGGCCTCCAGTATTCGAAAACCTAGACCTCCAATTTATATCGCAGCAGGGGCACCTAAAACGCTGGAGCTATGCGCAAAATATGGGGATGGTTGGATTCCAATAGGTTATACTCCTGAATTATTTAAAGCTCATGCAAATGTTATAAAAGAACATGCAAAGTCAGCAGACAGAGACATGACAAATTTTCAATTTGCTAACGATGTTGATATTTATTTCACTGAAGATGGGGAAGAAGCTTGGAATAAAATGAAAAATGCAGTTAAGGTTAGTTTGTTCAAACCTGAATTACTTAAAGTTCACAATATACAACAAGATTCAGAATTTGATTTTAGAAGATACTTTACCGAATACACCATGGACAAACCTGAGCTCATGGAACAGATGAAAAAGGCTGCTTTGAAGATTCCAGATAGTGTTGCACGAACTGCTATAGGTGTGGGCAAACCTGATGATGTTATAGAAATGTTGGAACGTTTCATCAATGCTGGTGTAAATCATTTTATTATTAGGTTTTGGGGAGATGGGTATTTTAAAAATATAGAGATGTTTGGCAAAAAAGTTATTCCTTACTTTAGGAAGAATACTAAAAAATAAAATTATTTTTTTAAAACATAAATTAGTTAATAAAAACTAGTAGGTTCTAAATCTCAATGTGATTTTATTCTATAAAGGAATCTAAAACTCTATTTTTAGTATTATCTTTGAGTTTAAGATATTTATTACTTTCTTCACCATCATTGCCATTAATTTTTTTTTTATAACCATTAGTAATTGGTTCTGCATCGTATCCTAGTTCCAGAAGAGTTTTAGCAAAATCTTCTGCAAAACCGTGAAGTGTATAAACTTTCTTTGGGTCGCTGTTTTCTACGACTTCTAAAAGTTCATTATAATCACAATGGTCACTTAAAGGCATAGCATGATCTAAAGCCATCATATATTTATAACCAGGGTTACATGCCCAGCCACTAAATCCTATGGTAATAGCATTGTATTTTTCCTTAATACTTTTTAGAAAATTTGACCTTCCATTCATAAGGGAAGATAACATTATCCATGGCTTTTTTGAGAGAGAATGATTTTTTTCTGCTTGGCTATAGGTAATTACATCTCTTAATTGGATCTTCATTTTTCTATATATCATATTTATATTCTCTATAGAATCAGATACATAAAATGGGTCCCAATGACTAAATAGATCTACCAACAATTGCGCTTTCCCAAGAGAGTACCCCATAATAATAACAGGAATTCCGTTTTCATAAGCTTTTGAAATAATTTCATTAGTTTTATGTACTACTTCTTTTGGATCTGGAAAAGTGTATTCAGGTTTTCCAAAAGTAGATTCTATGATTAATTTATCTACTTTTGGAATCTTATTTTGAGATTTCATAAATCCTCTTTTTCTTATAGATATATCACCTGTGTAATATACATCATTAAATGCAAGTAAGCCCCTAGAACCTAGAATATGGCCTGTATCTATTAGTTCATAATTCTTCTCTTCGTACACGGGGTTAGTGATTTCATATCCTCTTACACATGCGATTAATTCTGTTTCTTTTGAGATTAGGGTTTTGATCTTTGTTTTATTTTTTGGTTTCTTATAAACATGATCAGAATGAGCATGTGAAACGAAAACAAAATTATTGTTATCAATTTTTGATGGATCTAGTAAAATTTTTGAATTTTCATTTTGGATAGAGAGACCTTCATTACTTACATGAATACTAGATGCCATAAAAGATTTTTTTACAACCTTTATTTTAATCCTTGTTTTTCATTTACAAAAAGGTTCGAGATGTTACCTTCTAGTTAATATAAATATGATTTATTTAATGAGAATATTTAATAAATATTAGTGAATAAAGTAGTTAGTACCAATATTATTTTTTTCTCTGTAATAAATTGAGCATCTTTATTATAGATAAAGTATTTCAGAAAAAATAGTATGTAGTGTTTATTACCAATTGATAGTATATATGAATTCTATTTATTATAATTAGACACTTTATGACATCGAGGGTTAGTATTTCAAAATAAATAGAAATTAAGATTATCTTCTAGAATCAATTTTTATATGATATTAATCAGGACATATTTTATAGACTAAACAAAAGGGATCGAGAAAAAATACAGCTAGATGTAACTACACGAAGGATTAGTTTAGATCTTTAGATCAGTAACTTATTTTTCCTATATCTGTTCTAAAATATTGTTGATTATTACCCCATTTGATTTTATTAACTGCACTATATGCATTTAATCTTGCTTCGTCAAAATCTATTCCTGAAGCAGTAATTCCCAAAACTCGTCCACCATTCGTATGTAGGTTTCCGTCTTTACCAATAACAGTTCCAGCATGAAACACCATTACGTTGTCAGAAAAAGGATTATGTAGACCATTTATGATGTTCCCTTTTTCATGATTTATTGGATAACCTTTTTCAGCCATCACAACGCATATAGCTGGATTTCTATCCCATTCCAATTCAGGTAAATTATCTAGATTTTCTTCTAATGTAGCATGAAGATATGGAAATAAATCAGATTTCAAGCGCATCATTATAGGTTGACATTCAGGATCACCCATTCTTACATTAAATTCAAGCACATATGGTTTTCTTGTTTCTTTTTCTATCATTAACCCTGCATAAAGAAATCCTTTAAACTTAGTATTATCATTTCTCATAGAATAAATTGTTTTATCCATTATTCTTTTCATAATCTCATCAAATAATTCTTCATCAACAAGGGGTGAAGGTGAGAAACTTCCCATTCCCCCAGTGTTGGGTCCTAAATCATTATCATATATCCTCTTATAATCCTGACTTGTTGCAACTGGAATTATTTTGTTCCCATCAGAAATACCAATAAAAGAGACCTCATTCCCAAAAAGTCTTTCTTCAATTACTATTCTTTCACCAGCCTTTCCAAACTCTTTCCTTAACATGATTCTGTCTACTGCTTCTATAGCCTCATCTTCGAAATCACAAACAATTACTCCTTTTCCTGCGGCTAATCCATCTGCTTTGATAACCAAGGCTTTATCAGATTTTTTAATATACTCTATCGCTCGGTCATAATTCTCAAATACAGAAAAATTTGGGGTTGGAATATTATTACTTTTCATAAAATTTTTTGCAAATGATTTACTTGACTCTAATCTTGAAGCTTGTTTAGTTGGACCAAATATGTTGACATTTTCAGAAAGATCATTCACAATCCCCTTAGTTAACGGTTCCTCTGCACCAACCACGATCATACAGTCATTTTCTAAAGCAAATTTCTTAATTTCTCCAAAATCAGAATTATCAATTGTCAGATTATTTAGGGTACCTCCATTCCCAGGAACGTAATAAATCTTATTCACAAATTTACTTTTGGAAAGTTTCCATCCCAGTGCATGTTCCCTCCCACCAGAACCTAGAATTAGTATATTTTTGTTCAATTGTACTCTTAAAAGTGTGAGGCATAATATTTGTTATTTCATTATTTTTCGATCGATCAAGACTAAAAATAGACAAAGTAATCTTTAATTTTATTCATGGAGATTGCTTAAATAACAGAGATCATTGAGTTAGAGTATAATTCCAAGATAGGATGTCTTTAAACAAAGATACTAAAAAATCATTATATTCATCATCTTTAAATTCTATCCTGTCATATTTTTTAGTTTTTATTACCTCGCCAAATATTTTCAAATGTATACAATTATCTTTTCCAGAGAGTGTTTTAAAAAAATAATATTTACAAGTACAGTAGTCTAGATCAAGATCTAACCAATATTCGTTGTTCTTACTAACAATTGTCCATATTTTCCTATTACTTGGTATAAAGACATGGAGTTTTACTCTGTTTGTGAAATTAGTATCATCTATCATTTTAACAAAATCAGCAAAATTTTAGATGATTTAAATGAATCCTTAATCAATTGTAACGATCACTTTTCTTCCTTCTAATTTAAGTTTATTTTCTGAAAATAATTTTATTGCTTGTGGATATAATCTATGTTCTAACTGTAAAATCCTATTCGAAATATCTTCTTCTGTATCTGTGGTATAAATCTTGACTGCTTCTTGAAGAATTATTGGTCCGGAATCAATATCATTGTCAACAAAATGTACAGTACAACCAGAAATTTTCACGCCATAATCTAACGCCTGTTTTTGAGCATTTAGTCCTTTAAATGAGGGTAATAAGGCAGGATGAATATTCATTATCTTGAATTTATATTTATCAACAAATTCAGAACTGATTATTCTCATATAACCAGCAAGGCATATTAATCCATTTGAGGGTAGAACATTATATGACTTTAATACAGATACAATATTTTTATCATATTCCCATCCTCTTTTCCCATCAGGAGAAATTACTGATGTAGGAATACCAAACTCATTTTTGGCAATAGATAATCCTATAGCATCCTTTTTATTTGAAATAACAATACATGGCTTTACATTCTTAATTTTCCCTAAAGCGATAGAAGAAAGGATAGATTTCATATTACTACCCCTACCCGAGATAATAATAGCTAGATTTATCATACAGTAACTTTTAAATCTTCATAAAAGGTATATACTTTTTGATCAACATTTAACTAAATTAATTGTTTTTAAAGTTTATAGCTAAATAACCCTACCAAACAGTATTTGGAAGTATCTTTGTAAAATTTATATCTACAATATAGTACAAAATATCTATAAAATTTATCACCTATCACTTTACATATCGAAGTTATAATAAAATTAATAGAAATAAATGTATATGCTAGACCTAAATTATGATTAATTGTCAAACAAATGGCTATCTTGGGTTAGAGCTAATGATAAGCAGATACTTGACAGTTTAGAAATTCAAGGTTCTAATTTAGTTAAAGCAACCTCCATTTTAGTAGAGATCATAACGGATTATGGAGAATCTTTAAAAGAAAAAAAGCAAAAGATAACAGAGTTGGAACATAATGGTGATGAAATTTCTCATAAATTGTATACTATATTATCTCAAACATTTGTAACGCCAATAGACCGAGAGGATATCTCTAAACTTACCAGTGCAATAGACGAAGTTCTAGATTACGTGGATGGAATTTCTGAAAGATTTATTCTTTTTAAGATAAAGCAACCTACTCCGTTTATGATGGAGCTAGCAAAAATCATTCTTTCATCCTCACAGGAAATTTATATCTTAATAAAACTACTGAAGAAACAAAAAGATCGTAATAAATTACGGGATTATTGCTTTAACATAAAGAAATATGAACATGACGGTGATAAGATTTATAGAAATGCAATTGCAGAATTATTTGAGACAAAAGACCCAATAGAAATTATCAAATTAAAAGAAGTATATGATAACCTCGAAGATGCCCTTGATAAGTGTCAAGATGTTGCAGATATTGTTGAAGATATTTCTTTAAAATATGGCTAACTCTGGTAGGAAAAAGGAAAGAATTGATAGATGGCTTTAGACATAGGAATTGCTCTAATAGGTGGTATTCTTACAGCACTCTTTTTTGATTTTGTTAATGGATTTCACGACTCTGCAAATGCGATAGCAACCGTTGTAGGTACACGGGTTCTGAAACCTATCCAGGCGGTCTCAATTGCTGCTATTGCAAATTTTGCTGGACCTTTTCTATTTGGTACAGCCATCGCAGCAACTGTGGGAAAGGGAATTATAAATCCGGAATTTTCTACCTTTGAAGTTATAATAGCAGGTTTAATAGGCGCTATAATATGGGACCTAATTACTTGGTATTTTGGACTTCCATCTTCAAGTAGTCATGCATTGATTGGTGGATTGATTGGATCTGCGTTATTAGCTGGTGGAATAGAGGCACTAGTTTTAAATGGTATCCAAAAAGTTATTACATTCATAGCAGTTTCCCCAGCACTTGGGTTTGTTGTTGCATTATCTTTTGCAGTGGCAATAATGTACTTCCTTAGATTGTACAAACCTGTTAGTATTAATAGAATATTTGGAAGATTACAAGTTGCATCTTCTATTTTCTTTTCATTAACCCATGGTGCAAATGACGGGCAAAAAACGATGGGAATTATTACAGCACTTCTAATAGCGGGCGGGATTCTGGATAGTGAATCTTTTATTGTACCTGTCTGGGTAATTTTCGTATCTGCTAGTGCTATGGCCTTAGGAACATTCATGGGAGGATGGAGAATTGTTAAAACTATGGCTTTCAAAATTACTGAATTAAAACCATTTCAAGGTTTTTGTGCAGAAACTGGAGGAGGAGTAATTTTAACTGCTATGGCATGGATGGGGGTTCCAGTAAGTACTACCCATGCCATAACCGGCGCAATAATGGGAGTAGGTTCAACAAAAAGATTGTCGGCTGTAAGATGGGGGGTGGGCAAGAGAATAATTTATGCATGGATTATAACTATTCCAGCTAGTGCGGGAGTTTCTGCAGTATGTTTATTATTAATAAAAACAATTATGGGAAATTAACGTTACATAGGAATACATTTTTGGCAGGCTCTCTTAAGGAAAAAAGTTTCTTCAATTTCACTTGCACTATAAATGTCAAATAGTGCTAATTCTTTTTTACATAGATCGCATTTGATTATCTCAAGAGCCAATACATTTTGAGATATGCGTTCAATCCTTGATTGATTTGAGTTTAAGTGTGTCCCCAATGTTCTATACTGTCTTTAGCTAATAATATAGGTTACACATATATTCTATATAGAAATAATAAACTATATAGTATATTCTTAGTAATCATTAACTGAATTGAAGCTTTCCGACATGATATCATTAAATCAATTATTTGTAGACCAATCCTAATGATTGTAAAATTTGATATCAAAATGGTCAAGTTTCCTATTTTTCTAGATTATATCCTTATAGATCATTTAATTTTACTTTGATTATAATATACAGCTATTACCTTATGGCATCTTTTAATAAACTCATGGTTTTGATTTCTATAACATTTTAAATTCTAACTCATCACTTTATATGAGTTTCTTCCTAGTTCTTTAATGCATTGCTAAGGTAGTCAATTGTTATATGTTTCATATTATAGTCATGTACTAATCCTGTAATGCATGGAATAGAATCACTGAACTACTGTTGAATTTCTACTGCAATAGGAAGGAATTTCCGGGAATATAAATAATTTAAAAATTCTTTTCGATATTTAGATCAAAACATCTTAATTTTCAATATTCATTTTTGTGTTTCCACTTTCATTTTATATAATTAATTAAATCAAAGAATTCTTTATTGTTCTGTACTTTTAGTATATTTTATATTAGTGAGATATCTACAAAGTTAGAGATAATGTATTAATGGGTAAAATTTCTTCATCCAAAAGTTATTTTAAGTTTTTATTATTTTTCATCTTATAATCTCGTTTAGTAAAGAAACAATAGTTATTCTATAATTTAAATTCTTGAAATGTATGCACTTAACTTTTGTAATTAATTTAACTATTGAGTTGTATTGGTGAAATAGTTTTTTTAATTTGGATAAATATTTATAATTTTCAAGTTATAAAGATAAACAAATCTTTTGAATTAATTGTATTTAATCTTCTATTATATTTTGGTTATTATTTTAAACAATAACATTAGAATGATATTGCTTAAATACTATACTCTAAGTCAAAATTCTTAGCTAAAGAAAAACAAAAATTCATAAATTAAATTCAATAACATTACTACTTTACAATAGATCACACGTAAACTTTGTTAGATAATATGTGTCAACATTATATGATTCATACAATGAATATAATGAATGAAGATATTGATTTAGATAAAATAACTATATCTGCAGTTCTATTTATCAAAAAATTAGTAGAATGTATTGATTAAATGTAAGAAAAGGAATATATATTTACAATCAATATGATGTCAAACTCTCTTAATTGTCATTTTCATTGAAATAAAATACACATCTGAGGAAGAGTATCTAATAGGATTATGACAAATGTTATATACTTTCAGAAGATAGGAGAAAAATTTTTATAACAATCTTCTATATTACACGTAATGTTAAGAAAACCTAGCATTTTATTATTGACAGTGTTCGGTGCGATAGCCTCATTGACTCTAAACGGTATTTTAGTGAATGAAGGAAATATCATAGCACAACCTGAAACAAGTGAAGAATTCGCAAATGTAATAGAAGGAAATGATACTGAAACAATATTAAATGATACTGCAATTAGTAACCCAAATAATACCATGTTAGATGCTACTGGAGTTAATATACAAGAAGATTGTATGACTCTAGCAGATGGTAGCCAATACTGTCCTTAATTTATCTTAAAATCTCCTAGTTAATTCTTATTTTTTTTATTTAATTCGTGTAAATATTAATAATTCACTGTAAAAGGAATACAGGTTTACACTTAACAAATTTGATATAGCTTTAAATATACTTTTGAATAATTTTACAAAGAATATTTATATAATTTACATTCTTTATAAAAGTATAATGCTTTTACCTTCTGAAATTGAAGCTAAATCACTTATTCCTGCTATAAGAGCTATTCTTGCAAAAAAATTAATAAAAGAATATAAAATGAAGGAAGAAATTGTTGCAAAAGTATTAGGTGTTACTCAGGCGGCAATTAGCAATTATGTGAGGGGTATAAGAGGTGATATTGAATTGATCGATAGACTATTATCTGTTCCAGAGGTTATGCGTAAAGTAGACGATATAGCCCAGGATTTGGTATCAAACAGAGCATATACACCAAGTACAATGGCTAAATTTGTAGAGCTATGTAATTTTATGAGATATTCATTTATCATTTGTGATGTTCATCACAAGATTGAATCAAACATAGATGAACAGGTTTGTGAATTATGCAAAGATAATCTTATTGGAAGCAAGTTTTGACTCTCAAAATAATTTAAATTTAATTTAATTTTAATTTAAATTAATTAGCCATTTTAATTGCTGTTGTCAAAACTTTAGCACCCATTATTGTCCCTATCGAACCTTCCCTTGCGAAATTCTCTGTAAATCTTTTGCTTCCATCTTTTTGAATATTATTACCTGATATTAAAAGAGGAACAGGATCATCAGTATGGCTTTTTTTAATACAAGGAGTAGAATGATCTCCTGATACAATTAATACAATATTATCTGTTCGTAATTCATTCACTAAATTTCCAAAAAAATGTTTATCAATTTCTTCTATGTTTTTTTGTTTTCCTTTGGCATCTCCATCATGTCCAAATTCATCTGGACCTTTAATATGTACATATATAAGGTCATATTTTATCAAGTTTTGTATTGTTATCTTTGCCTTGTTAGCATAATCATTTATATCCCCAGCCTTTATCATATCCATTCCTAATATTTTTGAAATTCCTATCTCTACAGGCATGTCAACTACACATGCTGTATTTAGACCATATTTCTGTTTTATAGGAACATAAGATGGTACTTTATTACCTGCATCTCTTACCAGAATACAATTCATTGGATTAAGCCCACGTTTAATTCTGGAATGATTTACTAAATGATTCTTTGTTAATGAAATGACTTGATTTGTAAAATCATTAACTATTTCTGCAGAAATTTTTGACTCCTCTGTGCTATTTTGAGGTTGAGATGTTAATACATGAAGATCTGTGATTTTGGACTTGGCTATTCCTATACCTCCAACTTTATCATACGCTGGATCCGTATTTGTTATTTGTTCTGACAATGCAATTTTATTATGTCTAAATCTAATGGTAACTCTATGAGCTATTGAAGGGATTATTATCACGGACGCGTCGCTATCATTTAATCGAATATTTTTATTAAGAGTTTCACAAATCGACTCGGCCTCTTTAGGATCAATAATTCGACCTGCCCTTCTATCTATTATTTTAAGATCATCGTTTATTGTAGCAAAATTGCCTCTTAATGCAAGGTCCCCGTCTTTAAATTCCAAACTACATCCTATTGATTCTACAACTCCGCGTCCAACATACGGCGTGTCTTTAAAATCGTATCCTAGCATATTAAAGACGGCAATATCTGATTGCGGAGCAATACCTTCGCCAACTGTTGTCACTTGGCCCATACTTCCATTTCTTGCAATACTATCCAAGTTAGGAGTTCGTGCAATATCTAGTGGTGTTCGATTGTTTATCGATTGGTGAGGTAAATCGCCTATTCCGTCCAGAATAACATAGACAATTTTCATTGGATTTTTTTCCTTGATGTTGCTCACAACAAAAATGATAAATTTACTAAATTTATTTTTATTTAATAAAAAATAAAAAATATAATGATTAAACCTTCTTTTTACTTGGTATTTCCTTTTTTCCAAACTTGTATTTGTCCGCCATAAACTTCATTGTTATATGTAAATGATGGAATCTGTGCATAATATCCCTCTCTTCCAGTGCTAAAGGTTTTTCTTACCAGAGGAATTTCATAATTTTTTCCATCAGGCATAGATATTATTGCAATGGCTATATTCGGAACTTTTTTCTCTTCTAGATTTTCTGACATCTTAATATCATATGTGCATCGTTTGGCTATAAAAAGAGTAACCATCAGATTAGTTAATATATAGATCAAATTAACGAGCTATTTTAAAAAATAATGGTATAAAATATTTATCGATTCGCTTTAATGAAATCCAGATTTATTTACTTGATATATATTATATATGAAGTTGATTGCAACGTATATTATATGTGTGGTATCAGAGTTAAATGATAAATTCTTAATTAGTATATTAAGTTCTTTATAGTATCATGATTACTACTACCTCCTTGTATTATCATTCTTAAAAAAGAATAATAGAAATTTGCTAAAAATGATATAAAACAATTTTGAATAAATTTGCAAGTTTATTGGATCATTTTTCTGTATATTGGTACTATATACGATTTATCTATTTTAAAATCCCTAAAATTACATTCGATATTTTTGAATTGATAAAATAATTTTATCTTGTCTAGTATTTATTACAAATTTGTAAACAATTAACTAACAGGATAGACGATATTACCGAATCATAAAAAAATAATTTTAGTTAAAGCATTACCTCACAACCATAACTGGGCAATGAGCATAAGTTACAATTTCATGAGCCGTACTTCCTATCAATAATCTTTTAAATCCTGTTTTTCCCTTAGTTCCCATAACTATGAGATCAACATTTTTGCTTTCTCCATATTCTAAGATCGTACCAGAAACAGATAAAGGACTAGTAATCACTTCTGTCTTTAAATTTTCTTTATTAAAATCATCTACTTTTATTTTATTCCTTAATTGAGTAAACCATATCTCTGCTTCTTTTTTGTAGTTCTCAAAATAGTTTGGAGGGACCATCCCAAAATAACCAGATGAGTCACCATATTTTATCTTTGATGGTAAAACGGATATAATATATATTTTAGATAAAAATTTTCTAGCTAATTCTATGGCATAATTTGCCGCATATAAAGAGGGATCTGATCCGTCAATTGGTGTTAGTATTTTTGAAAAGTTGTTCACATATTTCTTAGAACATGTATCATCTTTTAATCTTTTACATTCAATTAATGAGATTCTCTTCATATTCATATATATTGGACAAAAATGAGTGATTAGATAATTAAAATTATATTATTATTTATTAATAATATTCTAATAAAACAAATTTATAAATTAAACTGGTAATTGAAAACCCATAATATAATTTAAATTCTTTTTTTTAACTAAATGTGATAAATATAATAATGTATATTGCTTTTATTTTATTTATACCTAAATATTAATATTTATTATAATTCTAGATTTTGAAATTTCTTGAAATCTGTTTAATCATATTAAATAATTGCCTAAAACTTGTAATAAAAACTGATAAAATATTATGAATATAATTCATAAATAAGACAGTATTTGACTATAATTTCTTTAGATTGTGGTTAATTTGTGCAAAAAAATGAGTGATTTCAGGGATTGCAAATTACTCAATAGAACTATCAAATTATTTGACTCCTATGAGCTAAGTACCAAAAGTTTGTAATGATGTTTTTGGACCCGTAATCGATTGTTCCTATATTATATCATATAAAATAACGATTTATCTTGCTGACTTTTTGTTGAAATATAAAATGATCTATTCTTTAATTTTATTTTTAATATTAAAACCAGTCATGGCAGTAAAATAGACCAACAGGCAAGTTAAAATATTGCAAAATGTTAATTTAGACTATCAAACTATAAACTGTATATGGGTCTCCAAAAAAATATAATTTATATGATAGACTTTAGATGAACTTCTTTTATTACCTTATCAAAATTAGAAGGGATATGGTATTACAATAATTACCACTTATCTTTTGACAAACAGAAATTTCATTTAACTACCAGGACAGGACAATGAGCATAGGTTATCACTCCTGAAGCCGTACTCCCCAACAGCAATTTTTTAAATTTTGTTTTCCCTCTAGTTCCAATTACTATTAAATCAATTTTCTCTTTTTCAGCATATTGGATTATCTCTCCATATGCAGCAAGACCAGTTAGGATGACCTCCGTTGAAATATCGATCTGTCGATCCTGATTACTTGAATCTTTAATTCTCTTAAACCATAAATTTGTATCTTTTTTTACATCAACTAAAATTTTATCTATTTGTTTTGGGGTTACTAAACCAGTAAGATTAGCATATTCATGTGGTAAGGGTGATGCAATAACATGTAGACATATAATTTGTCCATTAAATTTTTCTGCAATATTTAGTGCTACTTGAGCCGCATGAAACGATGGTTCAGAACCATCTATTGGAACTAAAATTTTTGCAAATTTCTTATTTTTATCCAATCGAATTCTATAATTATTTCTTGACAAATTATATTTATCTATTGATGAAAAAAATAATCTAATAAAGGAGGGTTTATTGTGATGACTACTATTTTTTGAAATATGGTGGATATATACTAACTAATACCAATCTTTCTAAATAAATAAATAGATATTATTTTAACAACAAATAATTAATAAATTAGAACTAATCCATAATTTCATTTATTATATATCTTTTTAGCATAAATAAAGTCATAAGGCAATTAATAAAAATTTAAATCATTACGAGTAATTACAAATTTATTTCACCAGTTAAACCAATTAAAACTTAATAAAACCTATTTAGATAATGATATATTAGAGCTAAACAATAGAAATTTTGGGTTATCAGATACGACTCAATTAATACGATTAGAATTGCATTGTCATAATACGTTCTCTAATTTTATGAATCGATCTACGAGAGTCCCGTTTGATTGTGGAGTTAGTATAGAACAACAATTGCATTTAGCCTATAAAAATAATATCAATGCCCTATTTATCACAAACCACAATACTTTAAATGGCTATCGACAAATATGTGAATATAAAGATAATCACGAAAAATTCAAAAATATCAATATTTATCCAGCAGAGGAGATTACTGTGAATACAAACGGACATATTCTTGCTTACGGAATAGATAAGGAAATTAAACCAGGTATGACAATTGATGAGACAGTAGATGAAATTCGTAAACATAATGGAGTTTCCTGTGCCGCACATCCTTTCGCAGTTTCAAATGGAATTAGAGAAAATGCCAGAAAGTGTAATATGATCGAGTCTTTCAATAGTAATAATATAGATAATTACTCAAATATCGTTGCAGAAAAATTTGCAACTGATAATAAAATGACTAGAATTGCCGGAAGTGATTCTCATGTCGAATCGACATTCGGACGATGTATCAACATAACGGAATCAGAAAATAATCTTGATTCTATATTACAATCAATGTTGAAAGGTTTAGTAAAGATAGAAAAAAAAGAATACGCTCTCAAAAAAGAACTTTTTGAACATGCGCATTATATTTTATCCTCATCAAAAGATCAAATATTGAATTATGTTTCAGAAAATCATAAATCAAAATACACAATTGTAAGATGGGCTCTGAACTCATTTCTTTCAAATCCTAATAGCCATTTATGGAAAACATTAGGATATTTAGGTCTATATCTTTCAAAAAGAATGTCCCACAAAGTCAATATTAAAGGTTTAAATCCACTTGTATTTGAAAATAGATCTTGGAAAACCTTGATCTCCTTGAGTCTAATACCGTAACCTTAATTAAACAAACAGCTCATCGATAATATACAATTTTTAGATTGGTACAATTTATATGAATAAAAATTATCTCAACAATAAAGAATAGTAATAGAGAATGGATAAAAGGTAAAAAAATGATAGTCTATGATATTACAGACTCATATATTTATAACAAAATTTAAGATTTATTATCAGATTGTCGATATCCGGATCTACTAATTTATGAAAATTTTTTGAATGCCAATGTAGTCAAACATCTCAATATGAAGATAAGGGCACCACTTGTTTAGAATCAGAAGAGGAATCATCATAAAGAACTGAGAAAATTTCTAGATTAACAGGATTAAATGAATTCTAGTACATCCTAACAGTAATAAATAAATTGTAATACATTCATGGGTATACCTAGATCTCTAGTTCCACAGTTATGAATATCTAATTTTTTAATTAATTAGTTGATTACCGAATATCTATTCATAAGTTGATGAAGAGTAGAGTATGAAAAAGGAGTAAAAACGCAATTCTTTCGAGCGTAACGTTAGTTGAGTATTCCGTGATGTAGAAATCAACTGGATTAAAATTGGATATTTTAAAGTTATTCCATTGCATCATGGTTATTTTTATAATTTTTAGCAATATTTTTAGTATAGGATGATGTTAATTTATTGTGAAATACATACTTAATCGAGGGATTTTAATTCTAGGATTAATAACCGCCATTTCGGTATTAGTAACCGGTAATTATTTTATGGTTACTGCAGACGCTCAAATTACACCCAGTATGAAAAACGAGGAAGGAAATTGGACTGGATCCATCCAAATTAACTCAATAATTAGAGATGCTTTTGATCCACTTATACAGGTAACATTATCTGATGCGGCTTCATCTGCCCAAAAACATGTGGGAGAAAATTCTTCTGCTATAGCTTCATTTATACACCCATCAAAAGGCTATCTTGTATATATGACATACGTACTTGATGGAAACAGTCAGGTTACTAAGGTAATTGTAGACGCAGGTAATGGACAGATATTAGACTCATCCAAAATGTCAATAGAAGAATTTATGAATAAATTCCATCCAAGCAAGCAGTCGATGCAAGGTCCAATGTATATGCATGGGCAAACTACAAAATAACATTCCTTATCACTAAAGGAAGTTATAGCATTGCTAAATGTATCATAATACTATAAATAATTTGTATCAAATAAAATAACTACCTATTATATTTTTTGTTAATTGTAATCTAAAAATTTTATATTTTTGAGATCTAGATGCTTAACAAAACAATTTAAGACTTTTCAATTCCTTATAATTTATTATCTTATAAGTTTTTGACTTGATATAATTCAATAGATTGTATTTCAAACCCAAACTTGTTTTTTCTTATGAGACTATTGTATAAATTACCGCTATTGATTTATTTTCCATTTCAATATATTGAAGGATATAGCAAACTCTACATTAATTAAAATTAAGACCTTTACTAGGATGAGATTAACTACATAGTAACATGTTATAGGTCGAATATCCAATGTGTATTAATCTCTATATTCTCATATACTATCATTTATCTAGATAATTTTTCTTGCAAAAACTAAATAAGTAGTGTGTCCAATCATTCTCATAGAAGGCCTCGACATTCCATCCCGTGCTTCTATATTTCTAATAAATATTTCAACACATTCTATATCTGCAAAGTTGTTGCTTTTTAAAGCTATAGCAGTTTTTTCTACTTGGTTCATGGTAGGACATATCGATAAAAATGCTCCGCTACCTTTTAACGATCCATAAACTTGATCTATCACTGTCCACGGATCACCTAGATCTACTATCGCTACATCAATCTCTGTCAAATCAATACCTTGACGAACATCATATTCATGCATAGTAACAAATTCATTAATGTTTGCTTTAATCAGATTTTTTTTTGCAGTTTTCATAAATTTAGCGTTAACATCATAGGTAAATATATGTCCATTTGGTTTAACTATGCTAGCAAGAAAAGTAGTCAAAGCTCCACTACCAGTTCCGATCTCTAATACGTTGGATCCATTTTGAATTCCAGTTCTAATTGCAATAAATCCTAGATCCTTAGGATAGATTATTTGTGTACTTCTTTCGGATTTCATAATAAAATCATGAATTGTTGGTTGAATTAGGTAAATCTGTTTTTCCATCGTGGTCATGATGTGAGAACCATATTCAATACCTACAATGTTTGCCAAATCTATTATTCCAATGTGAGTATGCATTTTCTTTTCTTTTTCTACCTTTACTAGCCATTTTTTTCTTGAAGTATGAAATAATAAAACATAATCCCCTTCTGATATTTTCATATTTTTTGTATTGTATTTCTTTTCAGTTAATATTTGTTATAATAATTCGATAATCAAAAACAATAAATTTTATCTATCAAAATTCTTTACAGTCGATTCAAAGGTTCAATACCTAATAATAAAAAGATTCCTCTCAACAATACGCAAAATGACTTTACTAATGAAAATCTTGCGACTTTTAATTCAGAATTTTCTGCATTTAAAACTTGCAGAGTTTCATAAAATGAATTAAACTTCGTAGCTAATACATTAGCATACCTTGCTATAATTTTTGGATTGAGAGAATCGACCGCTTCTTCAACAATCATTTCATATTTAAGAATTTCTTTGATTATTTCTCTTTCAATATTTTTATTTAATAACTCAATTTTGACAATATTCGGAATTTGTAGATTTTGCCCTTTCTCCAATAATCTAATACCCCTAGCATATGCATATTGAAGATATAGAGCGGTGTCTCCATCAAGCTTTAACTCTTCCTGAATGTCAAATGTGATCATTTTATCTAGATCTTTTTTTATCAAACTATACCTTAGGGCAGAAATTGCTATACTTTCAGCAATGATGTCTATTTCTTTCTCTTTGATCTCCTTATTTCTTGACCTTATTTCTACACGCGATTTTTTTCTTAATTCATCCAGAATATAATCACCACTTATGAAAATTCCCTTTCTTCCTGACATATGTACCACTTGTTTATTATTTTGGATAGTTATACCGATCTCTTTAACAGTTTGTTGGCTCAGAGCAACTGCTTCATAACCAAGATAGCAATATTTTTGACTCATTGAATCTAATCTGTTAATTATTTGATAGATGATGTTTTGTAATCTAGATTGTCTAGAATCTATTACAGTTATAACCTTATCAATTTTTTTATTCGTTCCTGTAGAATCAATAGTATTTGGAGGGTGAACCGCCTTGCCAATCGGATCATTATTCTCACTATGGTTTTCTTTTTCTATTTTCTGTATGCTATTATTCCTTAATATCTCTGTCTTCAGTAGGTGGGATCCATCCCATTGTTCTGCAAATAACGTGTAATTGAAAGGATCAATAAACCTACCTAATTTCCACAATGCATAAGGAATATCCTTTGCTATATAAGTAGCTGTTCCATCACTTCTAACTAGGATCTTCTCCTCCTCATTAGCTGGTTTAAATGTCCAACAACCTCTATTTTTTCCTTCGTTAACATAATTTATTATCTGTCTTTCTTTAAGTAATGTAAATGTCTTCTCCCATAACCCAGACGCTATTATTTGTGACTCAATATTTAATATATCGTATCTTGCTTTAATTCTCCAACAAGTTTTTAATTGTTCAAATAAGACATTTCTAACAATATCCCATGTAAACGTAGATATTTCATTATTGCCTCTTTCAATCTCTTTAATTACAAAATTTCTTTTATTCAATAAGTCTGGCTCAACCTGATAAATATCACTCAGTTTAGAATATATATTACCACAATATTCATCAAATTTTATATTTTTTTTAATTGTTTTGAACTCAAATCCTTTGAATAGGAAAGCGACTATTATATCTGCAACTTGAACACCTGAGTCATCAATATAATTAAGAACTCTAACATTATGATTAGTATACTTAAATATTCTATATAGAATATCTCCAATAACGATATTTCTCAAATGTCCAATGTGGAGTGATTTATTTGGATTTACACTTGTATGCTCAATTATTACGTTTTTTTCTTTTCCGATGTCTGGAAATTTAAAATCCTTTCTCTCTATTATTTTAAATAAGAATTTGCTTAAAATAGGATAATTTATTTTAAAATTTATGTGTCCTGATGAATGAGCTTCTGCCGACTGAATAAGGGAATAATTTTTTTTATCAACACTACTGATTCTTGGGTTGATTATCTTTTCAACTATTTCTGTGGCAACAAAAAGAGGTTTTCTTTTAGTTTTTTTTGCTAATAAAAAAGCTATATTAGTTGTCAAATCACCAAAGTCGGATAATGGAGGTTCAGTAACACTATATTCAATCCTGGGATAATTTAAATCTGAGAAAGTTAAATTTAATAAATTATTTATTTCTTTTACCACTGTGGATAGAGTCAACTTACTTTACCTCACTGAGAAATTTTAAAACAAGATAATCCAACGCCTCTACTAACCCTGTACCACTTGAACCTGAAACGACGTAATCTGCTTTAGTCTTAACTAATTCTTCTGCATGGTTAAGGGCGATACTAAAACCACAATATTCAAACAATGGAATATCAGTTTCACTATCTCCTATCGCGACAGTCTCAGAAGGCTTAACATTCAATATTTCTAGTGCTTTGCTTAAACCGAGTGCCTTGTTAATATTTCTATTATTAATATGGAAAGAAAATTTGCTGTCTGTGAGAGAAAGGTCTAAATGGTTTTTCTCTAAAATTTCTTGTCCCTTCTTTAAATTAAATGTTCTTTTTAGAACAATTTCTGTCATTCTATTAAATACATCTTTTATTTCTACTTTTTCAAGGGAGTGTTTAAGTATTTTATATCCTCTCATACATTCTTCCTTATCCCCTAAAAGTATATGATCTTGCGGTCCTGTACTCACTACTCCACCATTTTCGCCTATGGCTATTCCTGTTGTACCACTAAAAATTGATAATACTAACGCTTCAATAGATGATCTACCTGTCACGTAAAGTACTTTATATCCTAATTTTTCTAGATTTCGAAGATTTTGAATAGCAGGTAAATGTACTATTCCACCCCCATTTTCAGTCAGTGTACCATCTATGTCAATAGCTAAGACCTTCAATGAATCCAAACAAAAAAAATTAATATATTAAAAATATAAATTTATTTTAATCCAAAGATTTTCAATTATCTCTTTATATAATGTAATTTAATTACTAACACACATATAACTAAATTTTAATTCCATAAGGATATAATTTTTTTATCTTTAAATTTTATACAACATCTCCCTTAACTTCTTGCCTTGTTCTAAATTTTGGAGTTATCCCAAGAGGACTATAATCACCAGTAGAACAAGTAAAACATAATTCTTTTTCTGAGATTCCTATGGCTCTAGCAAGATTCGAGGTATCGTTATAGTATACCTTGTCGGCATTAATTATTTTAGCAATTTTACTAGTCAAACCTATTCTTTTTTTCTTTATGGCGTTACCGGATTCTTTATTAGCTAGAAGTTCTTCTCTTGAAGGGAAATCGATACCTGCGTAACAGGGAAACTTAACAGGTGGATATGTTATTATCATGAAGATTTTCTTTGCACCTGCTTTCCTCAACGTTTGAATGATGGAAGCGGAGCTGGTACCTCTTATTATACTATCATCTATTAATACTACGTTCTTTCCACTGATTATGTCTTCTATGGGTAAAATTCCCTTGTTAATCTCTACACGGTCTAATTGATATGGCTCAATAAAACTTCGTAGGGCCCCTTTGCTAATATGTCTATCCTTTACCAGTCCTTCTTCAAATGGTAATCCTGTTTCTTGCGCATAGCCAAGCGCAGCAGGTCTAGCCGAATCAGGAACTGGAACTACAATATCAGCTGATTTTATTGGAAATTTTCTGCCTAAAAAATGCCCAATTTTCTTTCTTGCTGCATAAATATTTATACCTTCCATTATGCTAGTAGGATGAGCAAAATAAGTATATTCAAATGCACAATGAGCATGAGGCTGTTCGGAAGCAAATATTTCTGTTTCAACTCCTTTAAAACTCAATTTAATCAATTCTCCAGGTTCAACATCCCTTATTAGATAAGCACCGATAGCTGAAAAGGCACATGATTCCGATGCCACTATGTAAGTATTAGTTTCTTTATGATAACCTAAAACCATTGGTCTAAACCCTTTCGAATCCCTTGCAGCATACACCATTCCTTTATCAGTCAAAAAAGTAAAACAAAACGAACCTATCATTTCCTTTTTTAATATCTTTAACGAATCGAAAAGATCCATATTATTAGATAGATGTTCTACCAATCTCTTAGCAGCAATAAGGGTGTCACTCATAGTTTGTGGTGTAAAAGAACATCCGCCTACCACATTAGTAAGTTCCTCAACATTAGCTATTGTCCCATTATGAGCCACACATAAATCTCTAATCTTCAAGGGTTGTGCATTTTCTAAAGAACTTTTTCCAAAAGTTGAATACCTTACATGACCTATACCAGCATGAGATCGGTACTTTTTAATCAAATTCTTAAATTGATCTGCATAGCTTGATACTAAACCAAGCTGTTTAAACGGCTCCTTATTAGGAACAGCAATACCCCATGATTCCTGTCCCCTGTGTTGTAGGGATCTTAAACAATCTATCAAGATTGGTGTAACATTTTGATGATCGAGAGAAAAAACTCCAACTACACCACAATTTTCTTTCACCATCAGCTAAACTAATAGTAATATGATAATAAAATATTTTAAGTATGTTAATCAACACAAGCACATCACCTAATATTATTTTATATTATCGTAATTGTTAAATTGGTATTTCAAATATAGTATTTTATCAACATTTAATTCTCCTTATCCATTAAATCTCGAATAACATCATAATTTTTTCTTAGTCTATCTACTTCGATTTCAATTATTTTTTTATTTTTAGATTTAAAACTTAATGTATTTGATCCGTTTGATCTGTTAGATTTTGTTGTCATGCCTATCTTGGCAAAGGTTAGGTTTCTTATTTTTCTCAGATATCTTTCTAGTTTATCAGGTTCTTTGGTTCCCACAATAAACCTAGAAGGGGTTTCAGAAAAAAGCAAATAATCTAATCTATCACAATTATTAGGAATCAGGTCCAAATCTATGGAAATTGAATATTTACTACCCATGGCCATTTCAGCTACAGCTATTGCAAGGCCCCCATTAGAACAATCATGTGCGCAACTGATTAATTCTTCTCTGATTACATTTAAAACCGTCATCGAATTAAGAGAGTCTTTTTTAAGATCCACCGTCGGAACTTTAGATCCTGTAAAACCATGGATATATTGAAGATATTCTGATCCACCCATTTCTTGAGTTGTGTTTCCAATAATAAATAACGAATCCGACTCATTTGGAATAGAATTTGTGATGTGTTTTTTATTGTCAATTAAACCAATCATGCCAATTAGTGGCGACGGTTTTATAGCACCTTTATTGGTTTCGTTATAAAAACTTACTTTTCCTCCTACTATTGGTATATTGTTTTGTTTACTAAAAATTATAATACCTTCTACGCTCTTTTTAAATGTCCAAAAAATATTAGGATTTTCTGGATTTCCAAATTGAAGATGATCGACTATTCCAATTGGTTCAGCACCCGAACATACAATATTTCTTTTCGACTCAGATAGACAAGATAAGATTCCTTGAAATGGATTCAGATAACATAATTTAGAATTCCCATCTAACTTTGCAGCTAAAAATTTCTTTTCAGTTAATTTTAAAATCGCTGAATCTGTAATTCCAGGCTTTAAAATAG
Organism: Nitrososphaeraceae archaeon; assembly: GCA_042138015.1. Lineage (GTDB taxonomy): Archaea > Thermoproteota > Nitrososphaeria > Nitrososphaerales > Nitrososphaeraceae > TH1177. Next base: position 28,916 of record JBHIVA010000010.1, read on the forward strand.
TTCTTAATCCTACTTCTTGATCATATTGTTCATATATCCACTTTTTTGAAGCAATACTAGGATCAGAAATTAAATCTAGAAGAACGGAATTCATATTTTTTGACATACTAATTTTAAACTTCCTCTTTTCAAGAATTTCCAAATAATTTGGCTTTCTACTTATTCTCGTCAACAATGGGGCATGTGCAATAAGTGATGAAGGCATATTCGCAATGAGTTTTTTATCTTTTATGATTATCAGATCTTTATGATTTTTCACTTCTCCTATCCTAGCAAAGTTTAATTCATATTTTTTAAAGATCTTTTTTAATCTATTATATTTTTTTCTATCGATAATAAAGAGCATTCTTTCTTGGGATTCAGAAATCATTATCTCAGATGGTAACATATCAGGATATTTTGTTGGAATATCTTCTAATTTAATCTCAAATCCCATTCCTAAATTTGAAGATGTTTCAGATAGGCAACATGATAATCCTCCTCCGCCTAAATCTTTTATGGCTTTAACTAGATTTTGTTTTATCGCTTCGCGAGTCGCTTCCATAATTAATTTTTCTAGAAAAGGGTCAGGAATTTGTACTGCAGATCTGTCTTCGTCATTTTCTAGTTTTTTTGAAGCAAATGAAGCGCCATGTATCCCATCCCTACCAGTTAATCCACCGACCAAAATAATAAGATCCCTTTCTTCTACTACATTTTCAATTATCTCACTATTTCTTCCTAATCCAATTGATGCCACGTCCACTAAGCAGTAATTCTCAAACGAGTCGTCGAATTCCAATTCACCACCCACGGTGGGTACTCCTATACAGTTACCATAATCAGCTATTCCTTTAACTACATTTTTTAATAACCATCTTGAATGTGAAAATTTTTTTGATGTATTTTTCTCTACTTTATTGAATTGTAAATTTGAGCTATTAATAGGTCCAAACCTTAAGGCATTTAAAATTGCTATTGGCATAGTACCCATCGAAATAATATCGCGAATTACTCCTCCTACACCTGTGGCTGCACCTCCATAAGGTTCAACGGCCGAGGGATGATTGTGACTCTCTAAATGAATTGTTACTACATAACCATCTCCAACATCAAGAACACCTGCGTCATAACCTGGCCCCAGTATTATTCTATCTCCTTTTGTTGGAAGTAATTTAATTAGTTTTTTAGAAGATTTATAAGAACAATGCTCAGACCATTCTGCACCTATTATCTCTTTTTCAAGATTATTAGGTTTTCTACCTAATTTTTGAATTAAATAGTTTAATTCTGAGGATGTTAATACATTCAACTAGAATAAATAATAATAATTTACCATTTATGAGCTTACTTTTTTAGATAATTAAGCAAGGATTCAAAGATTTTCATAGAAGTGCTCTCCAGTCCTAGTTGTCTCAGCTCATTTTGACAGGTTCTTTCAGGATGTGGCATCATTCCCATTACATTCCCCGATCTATTCATGACTCCTGCAATACTCTCTATGGAACCGTTTGGGTTGTCATGATAATAAGTAAATACTATTTGATTATTTTTTTTCATATCTTTTAATTCACTCTCTGTTATAATATATCGTCCTTCTGAATGCGCGAGAGGAATTTTAATTACTTGATTTTTCTTAAATGCTTTAGTAAATATAGTATCATTATTAATTACCTGAATATCAATCCACTTACAAATAAATTTTAAAGAATTATTTAGTATAAGTGATCCTGGCAATAATTGGGATTCAACTAATATTTGGAAACCGTTACATATACCTAAAATAAAAGTTCCTTCCTTTGCTAACCTTTTTATCTCTTTAATTATTGGACTATGTGCAGCAATAATTCCAGCTCGTAGCCGATCACCATATGAGAAACCACCCGGTATTATTATAGCATCATAATTGTCAATTTTCTGCTTGGTATGCCAAATTAGATCTGTCCTTACTTTAAAAATATTGGCGAAAACATAATTAATATCCTTATCGCAATTGCTACCTGGAAAAACTGTGATACCAATCCTAACCAATAATATGTTAAACTACTCTATTTCCAGAATTAATTTCTTTTGATGTGGTTATTGGATTATTACTATAAAATATATGAAGATAAAAGATTAAATAGATAAAAAAATATTTCTAACGAAATATTATTGGATAAACTTAATTGATAGAATTATAAGGTTTTTCTTTTATTATACAAGTGAAGTTCAATGGCGGAACAGGTGAAAGATATAATGACGAAAGATCTGGTTACTATTTCAAAGAATCTTTCTGCTTTAGATGCCGCTAAAATAATGACAGAAAAGGGTGTAAGTTCGATAATAGTCTTAGCAGAAGATCAGCCAGTTGGAATAGTAACAGAAAGAGATTTTATTAAGAAAATTTGCCTAAAGGAATTACAATTGTCTACTGTAAAGGTAGGAGATATTATGTCAAAGATAAGAACGTCAGCTCCCCCGGACATGTCTATTGAAGTTGCAGTGCAGAGAATGATCAATAATAGGATCAGACGGCTGCCAATAATTGATAATGGAAAATTAGTTGGAATTATTACAGTTACAGATCTAGCAAAACATTTAAGGACAATCCTATTATTAAATGGAACTCTTCGTTCAAGTTAACGAGAGTGTTTATTGTCATATAACGGTTTAAATTAATTGTATTCTAACTCATATTCATATTATGAAATCATAATTTAAAAATTCTATCTTACCAAAAATGCTGTTAGTTCTTGTTAATAATTACGATTAAGTTTCTAATTATAAATGAGAAATATTACTAATTTTTTAAATAATAGTTGTAACAATACAATTACTTACAATTGGATTGTATATTCTAAGATCATCACACATTTTTTTTATTAACGTTGATGCTTCGGAAGAATTTCTTGCACAAACTTGCAACTTTAAAACCTTGGCTGTTCTTACAGATTTAATTTTAGAGTAACCACCTTTTAGAATTAAGTCTTTATGTATCGTTTCTCCTTCTGGATCATTAATAAAATTTTTATTCTCAATTGTAACCACAACTTCGAATATCTTTGACAATTGAGATATTAAACCCAAATGACTTAATATATTTTAGTTATCAATAACGAATTAATTATAGATAAACTAAAAATTCGATATAATTTCTTGGTCATGTAGCTCAGCCTGGTCAGAGCGAAGGTTTTGTAAACCTTAGGTCGTGGGTCCAAATCCCACCATGACCTAAAGATAATCTTAAAGACTACAGGAATTACCTATCCCTCCAAATTGCTTTTGTTTTCGCCAATAATACGAAACCAACTGCGTAAAAAAATAAAACAAAGATTCCATTGAAGATAGTCCAATTTTCAGGAATTTTTAGACCCATTGAATACTGTATCATTAGAGATGCATGAGTAGTGGGTACTATATATGCAACATATTGAAGCCATTCAGGTAAAATTTCAATTGTATAATATACTGGAGGAAGAACCGCAAGAAATACATTCACGAAAGATATAATTTGAGTCGCATTCTTCATATTTAACATTCTGGATGATAAAAAAAAACCCATGGCAGATGTTGAAATCCAAATTATAAGTATTGTAAAAATAAGTAACGGAAGAAATGACAACGAGAATCCAAAATAAAATACAATGGATACCAAAACCACAAGAGCCGGGAGTCCAAAAAGAATCTCTGATAAAGCAAGACCTGTCATGTATGTCAGGGGAGATATAGGTGAGGCTACAAAAATATCCTGGATTTTGTATTCCGTTTTGTAGTATGCAATATCTTGTCCCAATGCTAATCCATATCCCACTAATGCCATAACAAGACTTCCTGACACAGCGAATTGTGAATATTTTCCATCGCTAACTATCAACAGTACAAATAATATTGAAAATGGAGTTATAGCCGAAAACAATAGGGATAATGGATTTCTTCTTAACCATAATACACCTGTAGCATAGGCAATCAAAAAGACTTGATTGACAAATAAAAATTTCGAGCTTTTCAAGTATTTTACACCTTAGTCATAAGCATTAATTTCTGAAATACTTTTGTCGTATATTTTATTTTTTTCGAAGAGATTTATAAATAGACATCTTATCTTCTATTTGAAATATGAATTTAATACATAAAGGAAAAGTAAAAGATGTTTATCAGTATGATGATGATAATTTAATATTCATTTTTTCTGATAGAATTTCTGCCTTTGATATAATAATGAATCAGAAAATACCACATAAAGGAAAAATTCTATGTAAATTTGCAGAATATTGGTTCAACAAATTAAAAATTGAAAATCATATGATCAAACTTTTCAATGATAATACTATGCTTGTAAAAAAACTAGACATGATCCCTATTGAATGCATAGTTAGAGGTTATTTTTATGGAAGTCTTATAGAGAGATATAATTCTCCTATGAAGTCAAAGTCTGATTATGTAAAGTCACTTCTAAAGAATAATAACAATCTTCTAACTGCTTCAAAACTAACTCATCCAATTTTTGATCCAACGACCAAATCTCTTGACCACGATATTGAAATTTCTAAAGAACAAATTATTTCTTCTAATATTCTTTCCTCTCATGATTTTGAGTACATCAAAGACATATCGCTTTCATTATATAATGAAATGTCTGATATGGTTGAAAAGACCGGATTCATTATTTCTGATGTCAAATTAGAATTCGGATTTGACAAGACGGGTAACATCATTCTTGCTGATTCGATAGGACCTGATGAGTTTAGATTATGGAAGAAAAATTCTTACCAAGAGGGTAAAATACAAGATAGCTATGATAAACAATTACTAAGAGATTGGCTTATTCAAACAGGATATAAAAAGAAAGTTGATGATCTTGCAGCTCTAGGAAAAAAACCAGAACCTCCAATTATCCCAGATAATCTTATAAATTCTATCTCTCACAGATATATTTTTGCATATGAAAAAATAACGGGAAAAAATCTTTAAATTCTTATCTTATTTTTCCAATTAATCTCGAGCAAATTTATCAATAATCATGAGCAGATATAATTAGTGTTCCTTTGGTATGAGTATCTCGTAATTCTGAGATAATTTCCCTTGGCATTTCAATTGACGCCTTATCACAATTGATAGATACTGTCCTAGAAGAAATAAATCCCGTTTTTCTAAGTACTAGATCATGTTTATGACTTAATGTCAATTTTCTGTTTCCGAACCCAGTTACATCAAAATAATGATTCCCTATTATAAATTCAAATTTTATAGGAATTCCATCGGTCTGAATCAATTTCTTTAATTTAGGATCCAGGTCGTAACATGATTTATTGGAATTAATTCCTATTATACAATCTCCTCTTTCAGTAAGATAGTCATCCTTGGTTATCTCTATTGTTCTATTATGTAGTCCCAATACTTTTGGATGGCCGTTAAATACTATCTCTTCCTGTATCATAATATCATGGTAGGGATGACTAAGGTAAATTTAAATTAAACACTAGAAAGTAGTAATATCGCATTGTTACCAGCAGCAGCAGGATATGATAGAGCTATAACAGTATTTTCACCTGACGGTAGGTTATATCAGGTAGAATATGCAATTGAAACGGTTAGAAGAGGAACTCTAGCTATCGGCATAAAATGTAAGGAAGGAGTTCTCTTAGCAGTTGAAGAAAAAACTAGGAAGTTACAGGTCTCTGATGTAACTCAAAAGATATTTCAAATCGATGATCATATAGGAGTGGCTGCCGCAGGGTATATTCCTGATGCAAGAGCTCAAGTAGATCATGCTAGATTTTTTGCTCAAAGTAATAAGCTAATTTATGATGAACCTGTGGATGTAGAAGTGGTTGCTAAAAATATTGCAGATATGTCACAACAATTGACTCAATATGCAGGAGTTAGACCTTTTGGAGTAGCATTGATCATTGCAGGTGTAGATAATACTGGAGGGGAGTTATTCCTCACAGATCCAAGCGGTACTTTCATAGGGTATGACGCTATTGCTATAGGACAAGGAAGCGACCAAGTGAATGAGTTTCTTGAAAAATCTTATAAACACGATCTTTCAGTTGATGACGCTGGGGGATTAGCATTAGAATCTATCTATATGGTTAGTGAAGAAAAAACTGGGACCGCTCATATCAAAATGTCGATAATTGAGAAGGGAACGAGAATAATGAGAAAAGTAACTAGCGATGAAGTCGAAAAGTTTTCTAAACTTGTACGAGATAACCCAAAAACTCCAAAAGATGGTTCTTCGTAATAATTATTTATAACCATATCTTTTTTATTTTTATTGGATTGTGATGAATATTGACAGTACAAATAGGATCATATGCACCTAATATCCATGTTTCAAAATGGGTCCAAGGTTTGCCTACAAATATCGATAAGAATAGAGGAAAGGTTATTTTAATCGAAGTTTTCCAAGTAAACTGTCCAGGATGTTTTATATATGCACTCCCAAGTGCGATTGAAATCTATAAGAAATTTGATAGAGATGATCTAGTTATTTTAGGATTAGCTACAGCTTTCGAGGATTTTGATAAAAATACACTTTCCAATCTCGAATTATTGTTGACCTCTGGAAAAGTCATTGGAGAAACTTTGAATACATTAAATCAGTATGGCCGCCTTGTAGATGGTAATAAATTACCTTATAAGATCCCATTCCCGGTTGGAATGGATGTTGTGAAAAAAAATGATGGAAGTTTGAATAAAAATGATATTATGGATTTTATATATTCTAACATTGAAAATTATGAATCTTATTCTGAATCGGATAAAAAAATTATTTATGATAGAGTAGAACATTATTTGAAAAATAAACTCTATACTGCAAAAACTTTTGATGAATACAAATTGCAAGGCACTCCCTCGACTATTGTCGTTGATAGAAAGGGAATATTACAAAATGTATCATTTGGTGCCACCAATTATCTTAAGGATTTGATTCAACAGTTAACAAATTCATGACTACAAATATAAACAAAAGTAAAAAAATAACTCTTCATGTTGCAATTCCAAGTTCTTCTCTTGTCAACGATAAAACTTTAAGAGATAAGACATTAAAAATATCAAAATTTGCACGCGCCTTTTCGATTTTTGGTGTAAGTCAAATTTTTATTTATAAAGATGATACGTTAAAGCATGATCATATATTTACAAAAAAAAATAAAAAATGGAATTTATTCCATGGAAAAGCTGATGAGAGTTTATTTTTAAAATTTATCCTAGAATATCTTGATACACCACAATATTTGAGAAAGATATTATATCCAATGTCTCCAGATTTAAGATATGCAGGTTTATTAGAACCCTTAAATGCTCCTCATCACAAGAAAAAAACTCGGATGGATGAAATTAAAGAAGGGGACGTAAGAGTAGGTATTGTTACACATAGGGAAGATGAACCAATGATTTTTAAGAAAAATTCAAAATATGCGCATCGAAATAACTATCAAGCTAAAAAAACGGAAATTAAAGGAAATAGTATAAATTTCTCTTCTACCCGGACTGTTGACATTGGATTGGATTATAAAATTCCATTTAAAGGAAACAATAGAATTGGACAGAAAGTAAATGTGAAATTGATAGGTAAATTTCCTGACATTATTGCTGTGGAGGCTTCCAATAATGATCTAGATAAAGAATATTGGGGGTACCAAGTATCTATTTCACCTTCTTTATTTGAACTACTTGATATGCATCTAAATAAAAAATTTATTTTATTGACATCACGAAAAGGCAAAAATCTTAAAGACAATGAATCTAATTTTAAAAATCTATTAAAGAATTATAATAACAATTTACTGGTTGTATATGGTTCTCCAAAAAAAGATCTAAATGAAATTTGCAAAAACATCCATATGATAGTAAAGAATAACTCAGGTATGTATGCCAATATGTTTTCAGGGCAATATACCGAGACAATTAGGTTAGAAGAAGCTATACTAGGTTCACTATCTATAGTTAATTACATTTTGAAATGAAACTGATACAAATTCTTACATAGGTCGATGAAGGATATTTTTAGTAATCGGAATATGAATTGAAAATTATTATGAATATCACCATTTTTATCAAGATTGAAATACCTATAAAAAATGGGTATCCTATAATAGAGATTTTCACTCATGATATCATATTATCAATTTAGCTTTACCTATAGAATATTTTTATTGATCTAGATGCTGTAAACATTTGGTTAAATAATTACTCTAAAATCTTAATAAAGAATAAACGTGAATATTTTTTTTATGTAAGATATTATATGTCTTGAAAATAAAAGATTCGTGGATTTCATTTGGGAAAGAAACAATTTTATGTCTACATTGTATAGTTTAGCATTGCATTCTAATTGAAATTTTTCTATCTAATTATGCCTCTTTCATCAACTATTAGATCTTGTGACATTATCAAGATTTAATTTCTAAGATAACACTAGTTCATTTTTACTAATATTAAACCATGTTTTTTATCTAAATCATATATACATACTCTGTCACAAGTAAAATAATTTTAATCTGTCTATCGAAAATAGTAAGGTAGATCTTTACATACCTTTTTCTACTATTATAATTTGTTTCTATATCGAATTAGAGTATACCTAATTTCAAGTTATTTTCCTTCTATTTTTCTTAATATCCTAATGCATTGACATCCATTTTCAACTTAGAATTAATTTATTTTAAACTCCTTTTTGGTTAAATCATCCTAATGATCATAAACAACTCTATTTTCACTGAACTTTCATTTGTTTATGACCCATAGATTTTTCATAATAGTATCGTAAATGAGATGGATATGTCACAAAGTTTATTTTTCAAAAATTATGAATAGCCAGGATTAAAATTCTGAGGTAATAATAGTTAAGTTATAAACTTATTAAAGGGATCAGAAAATTTTTTGATGTATTCATGGGTCATAGAAAGTACAGTACACCGAGGCGTGGTAGTCTAGCGTTTTATCCTAGAGTTAGAGCTAGAAGTACCGAGTCAAGGATTAGGACATGGCCAGAACAAGAGGCAGATAAAAGCAGTCTACTAGGTTTTGCAGGTTTTAAGGCGGGTCAAATGCAACTAATCACTTTAGATGATAAAGAAAAGACTCCAAATTTTGGGAAACAGCTTGAGAATTCATCCACAGTTATAGCGACTCCGCCCATTAGCATTATTGGAATCAGATGTTATAAAAAAGATGCCTATGGTAACAAGGTACTTTTCGATGCATTTTCAAAGGAATTACCAAAGGAACTGGATAGGAAGTTTAAAACCAAATATAATGAAGCATCGTTTAAGAACATAGAATCTTCTTTTGAATATATTTCGTCTATTTTTGCAATAGTCTCAGTTTCACCCAATAAAGCAAATTTATCCCAGAAAAAACCCTTTGTTTTTGAAGTAGGTGTATCTGGTAAAGATATAAAATCAAAATATGAATTCCTTAAAAGTATTCTTGGAAAAGAGATTAGAATTTCCGATATTTTTCAAAATGGTCAATATATCGATGTTTCAGGAATCACTAGAGGAAAGGGTATTGAAGGACCTATTACTAGATTTGGAGTCAAAAGAAAACAACACAAGTCTAGGAAGAGTGTTCGTGCTTTAGGAACACTGGGACCAATTTCTCCTGCAGTTGTAATGTATTCAGTACCTAGGCAAGGTCAAAGAGGATTTCATCAAAGAACAGAATATAACAAAAGGATCTTATTTATTTCTTCGTCAGACTCAGGTATCCAATCTCCAAAAGATTTTTCCATTAAAAATATTAATCCAAATGGAGGATTCAAACATTTTGGTTTGGTAAATACAGATTATATTATTGTTAGAGGTTCAATTCCTGGGGTTCCAAAAAGATTAATTAAAATGAGACAACCAATCAGAAATAAGTCTAAAAAAGTTCTAGAACCGAAGGTTTTGGAGGTAATTGTAAAATGAGCAAAGTCATAGATATGAATGGAAAAGAAGAAAAGATTATTGAACTTCCTCCTATTTTTGATACTCCTTATCAGCCACGAGTAATTAATCATGTCTATAATTGTTTAAATTCGCACTCTTTTCAAATTCAAGGGAGGTATCCAGGTGCAGGGCAGATGGTGAGTGCTGAGTCTAGAAATACTGGTTTAGGTATAGCTAGAATTGCAAGAGCTAGAGGAGAAGGTTTTCCAAGAGCTGGTCAAGCTGCTGGAGTTGCAGGGGTAAGGAAGGGAAGAGTAGCTCATCCTCCAGTTTCTTGGAAAAATATTTATAAAAAGGTTAACAAAAAGGAAAAACTTTTAGCCTTTTGTTCTGCTATTGCCGCAACTTCAAATATAGAACTAGTTAGACTAAGAGGACATTCCATTAGCGATAATATTTCTTTACCGATAATAGTTTCAAATGATATCGAATCATTGGTGAAATCAAAAGAACTTAAACAATTTATTGAAAAAATAGGTTTGAAAGATGATCTTAATAGAACTCATAATAAGAGAAATAAATGTGTTAAAAAATATCTCTCAAATAGAAGATCCTCGTTATCTGTACTAATTTTGGTAAGTAATGGAGAAAAAATAGGTAGGTTAGATAATTCACTTCCTGGTGTTTCGGTGAAAAGTATTAAAAATGTGAGTGTAATTGATTTGGTTCCGGGTTCAAGAGGAGTACGCCTTACTATTTTTTCTGAAAAGGCGATAGAAGAGTTAAAACAAATAAAATCTAAATATAATGTATTAAAGGAGATCGCGAAAAATTGAAGAATCTTATAGCGCTAAAATCATCAAGAGTAGCAAATAAAAAATCTAAGAAGAGGATTTCAGAAAATGAGATTAAAGATCTTCATCAGAAACCTATTATAATCACACCTTATATGACCGAAAAATCATTTAATCTAATAGAGAAGGAGAGAAAACTGACATTTATCGTTGATGAAAGAGCAAATAAAATTTCCATAAAAAATGAGTTGAAGGATCTTTATGAGGCTGATGCTGTAGAAATAAATACAGCAAGGACTATTGATGGAAAGAAAGCCTTTGCAAAATTCAAAGACCTCGATACAGCACGAGATCTTGCTACTAAATTAGGATTAGTATAAAATCTTGTTGATATGCTGAAAATACTTGTACGTGTAGACTATGTTTCTAGTTAGATTTAAAAATAAGACGTTGGAGGAGTATTATAGGATTGGTTAGAGAATTTAAATTTAGAGGATATAATCAAGAACAGTTGAAATCACTCTCAATAGAATCTATATTACCATTGTTCAATGCGCGGCAGCGCAGATCTTTGAACAAACGTGTAGGAAGGTACATGAATGATCAAAAGAGGAAACTTAGAGAAGAAATAAAACTTGCCAGAGAAGGTAAATTAAAAGGAAAATTGAAAACTCATGTTAGAGATATGATAATATTACCAGACATGATTGGGTTAGTAATTAGTATTCATAACGGTAAAGAATTTTATGATGTTACGATAAAACCAGAAATGGTTGGGCATTATTTAGGAGAATATGCAATTACAAATAAACGGGTCCAACATGGATCCCCAGGTGTAGGTTCATCTAGATCAAGTCTATATGTCCCATTAAAGTAATTTGAGGTAGAAGAAACAATGCCACATTATCTCTATGCATATAAGAATTTTGATAAGAGTAGACAAGTAAGATCTGCTATGAGGGAAATGGATATTTCTCACAAACACGCAAGAGAAATTGCTCTTTCCATAAAAAATATGTCTATCGACAAGGCTAGAGTATATCTTGAAAGTGTCTTAAATCAAGAGATAGCAGTGCCGTTCAGGAGATATAATAATGAAGTTGGTCACAAATCAAACATAAGAGATGGATTTAGCGCAGGTAGATTTCCTTTTAAAGCTACAAAAGAATTTTTGAAGCTTCTAGACAATCTAGAAAGTAATGCTGAATATAAGGGAATGGATCTTGATAGACTAAAAATTGTAAATATAGTTGTCCACAAAGGTACTAAATTAAAACGATTTACACCAAGAGCTATGGGACGAGCTAGTCCAAAATTTGATACATTAGTACATGTTGAAATGGTTGCCCAAGAGGGAAGAATAACAGAATGAATGCTGCTAAAAATTTAATGTTCAATAATTACAAAAATATGGAGCTGGATAGTTACTTAAAGGAAAAACTGAGAGAAAGTGGATACGGGGGTGTTGAAATTCAAAAAACACCTATAGGAACTAGAATCACATTATATGTAACTAGACCTGGTTTAGTAATAGGAAGGAAGGGTGTGGGTATAAAAGATCTTACATCAAAACTGGAATCTAACTTTGGATTAAACAATCCCCAAGTGTCGGTTATGGAAATAGAAATACCAGAATTAAATGCAAAGATAATGGCTAATAGAATAGCTCAACTTGTAGAACGTGGTACTGCATTTAGAAGAGCAGCAATATGGACATTAAATACTGTAATGAATGCTGGAGCTCTTGGAACTGAGGTAACTATTGCAGGAAAACTCAGAAGTGAAAGAGCGCATTTTGAAAAACATACTGCGGGAATAATCCCAAAGAGTGGAAATTTGGCTGATAGGGTAGTTAAGGTGGCTGTAACGAATGTTTTAACAAAGATGGGATTAATGGGAATACAGTTAAGAATAGTATTAAAAAATGAGATACAATCTGAATTTCAATTAAATGAAGAAATAAATAAAACCGATAAATCCTCTTCGGAAAACCAGGATGCCTCTTCATTGAGCTTAAATAAGGAAAGCGATGAAAATTTACACGATGAGAAATCTAGAAATAATAACGATGGTAATCATAATACGTCTAAGCAAGAAATAAAGTCATCTTTATCCAACAATAAGAGTACAAGTGGAGGTCAAAGTAAAACTAGTAATAATCCAAGCAGTACACAATTATCTCAATCCAGACCAAATCATTATGGAAATCAACTTTTACATAATGGAGGTATTTCATAGTAATGGCACGAATAAAATTAAATACTCTGAGGGAACTTAATGATACTGATTTACAAGATAAGTTGTTAGAATTTAAAGTCGATCTTTCAAAGCTTCGCTCCGAAGGAGAAAAAGGAACCTTAAAAAAACAGACATCTAGTATAAAATGGGTTAGACGAGATATAGCAAGGATACTAACGATAATGAATGAGAGAAAAATGAAAAAATGATTTTACTAATAATTAAAAATACAAAAATGGGAATATGAAATAATATGATAACAATAGAGAACGTACTTTATCATGAACTTGTTGGGTTGAAAATAAAGATTCTTCATAGTAAACAAATTAATACTATAAATTTACTCGGTAGAATAATTTTTGAGACTAAAAACATGTTAATTCTGAGAACTAAAAAGGGAGTTAAGAAAATCCCAAAGAATACAATTGTAATTTGTGCTCTATATTTACCATTAAACGTTTGCTTTATAAGTGGTTTTAATATGATAGGAAGACCAGAAGACAGGGTATTAAAAAGTAGGAGATGATTTATGAATGGTAAGAAATATAGGTATTATGGTTTCACTTCCCAAGAAATCGTGTGAAAATGATCTATGTCCATTCCATGGGACTCTTTCGGTGCGTGGAAGATTATATTCTGGCACTGTAGAAAGTAACAAAGCTAATCGAATGGTAGTTGTTTCTAGGGAATATAATAGACTTGTTACAAAATATAAGCGATATGAGAGATGTAGATCTAAAGTTCATGCGTTTTTACCTGATTGTATAGATACTAAGGAAGGGGAGAAGGTAAAAATAGCTGAGTGTAGACCTATTTCCAAATCTGTTTCTTTTGTTGTAGTTCAAGGAGGAGATAATAAAGATGGCATCTAAATCCAGAGCCGTTTCAGCTAAAGGGGCGGCAGAATTTCGTCCATATGTTACTAAAGCATTACCTGTTTCAGCGACTGTAGTCTGTGCAGACAATACAGGTGCAAAAATTTTAAAAATAGCTCAGGTAACAAAGTATAAAGGCAGACATTCTAGACAACCCTCTTGTTCAGTGGGTGACCTAGTAACAGTAACAGTAAAGAAAGGTCCAGCACAACTCAGAAAACAAATCTTTGGTGCCGTCATAATAAGACAGAAATATCCAGTAAGGAGGTTAAACGGTACGAGAGTGGCTTTTGAGGATAATGCTGCTGTATTAGTAACACCAGAAGGGGAAATAAAAGGAACTGATATTAAAGGACCAGTAGCCGCGGAGGCAGCAGAAAAATGGCCAAGGATCGCAAATCTTGCACATATGATAATTTGATAACGAGAAAATTATGGAGAAATAGAAATGCTAGAAATTAATTCAAATATGCTTTTAAAAAAGCATGAGCGTTCTGCTCAAATTCGCTCACCATTATCAAAAAGTTTAAGAAATGAATTTGGAAAAGGGAATGCTCGTGTTGTGAAAGGTGATACCGTCAAGATCTTAAGGGGAGAATATAAAAATGTAGAAGGAAAAGTAGAGCGGGTTAATACTGAGCGGAGTACATTAATCATTGAAGGGGTACAAAAGGAAATAGCTAAAGGAGGTAAGATTAAGGTGCATATCCATTCATCTAAAGTGATGATAACTTCGTTGAATATGCAAGACAAGAGAAGAGGCAGTATCGTACAGAAAATTAAAGAAGGTTCTTCAAAAGTTAAGGGAAAAAGATCACGTTATAAAAACAAAAGGAAATCTACTCCAGTAGCAAAAATAAGTAAGGTTGGGAAGAGTCTTAAGGTAGATAAGATTATTAAAAAACGAGCGAGAAAAACAACAATTTCTGATATCCAAGAAAATAATAAAGGGGAGATCAAGAGAGAGATATGAATATCATGATATCAAATAATTATACAAGGTTAGTCAATATGAATAAAAATGAAAAAGATTTTACGCTAATTATGAAGAATATTGTATGTACAACTGTTGATGGGGTGCTTTAAACAATGGGAAATAAAGGCGGGCAGACCATTTTAAAAAGACAATCTGCTCCTGTATTTTGGAATATTAGGAGAAAAGAAGGACGTTTTATTCCAAGAATTAGTCCTGGGCCACATTCAAAGGAACGTGCGTATGCTTTAGGAGTCATACTGAGAGATGTTCTTAAAAGTGTAAAAAATATGAATGAAGTAAAAAAGGTACTAAATGAAGGTAAGATAAAAGTGGATAATGTCCCTAGGTACAGTCCAAAATTTGCATCCGGTTTAATGGACACAATTGAATTGATTCCTTCGAAACAGATCTATAGATTGGTTCCAAAACATTCCTCATTATTATATCCAATTGAAATTGATGAAGGAGAAAAACACCTAAAATTGGTAAAAGTTATGAGAAAAAATATTATTCATGGCAATAAAATTCAATATGGATTTCATGATGGTAAAACTTTACTTTCTGATAAAGAATTTAAAGTTGGAGATTCTTGTCTTTTAAAAACTCCAGAATTGGAAATATTGGAACACTTCAAGTTAGCGGAAAATTGCTTGATATTAATAATAAGAGGAGATAATGCTGGAAAAATAGGAAGAGTAAAAGAAATAAAACAAGGAACGTTTTCACTTCCAAAACGTGTAATCGCATTATTTGAATCTAAAAGTCTTGAAATACCCTTAGATATGATAATGATAGTAGGGAACGAAAATGATGAACCCAGGATTAAGGTGAGTTAATTTGCAAGAAGCATTGGAAAATAAGGTAGAAGGTAATGGGAATATTCATAACACAAGTAGCGATATCAATAATAATAATAATAATAATAATTCTGACGAAAAAACTCATCAACGTGAAAACACTATGAAAAGGATTGAAGTTGAAAAGGTGGTAATCAATATAGGTGTTGGTAAATCAGGCGATCCTATCGAAAGAGCTAAAATGGCTTTGTTGGACCTTACTGGACAAAATCCTAGTATTAGAGGAGCAAAGAAATCAGTTAGAGATTTTGGAATACATAAGGGAGAACCGATCGGAACTATGGTTACCTTAAGAAGAAATAATGCAGTAGAATTTTTGAAGAGAATATTTACTGCCAAATCTAATTCTATAAAGGGTTCGTCAATAGATACCA
Source organism: Nitrososphaeraceae archaeon (assembly GCA_042138015.1). Taxonomy (GTDB): domain Archaea; phylum Thermoproteota; class Nitrososphaeria; order Nitrososphaerales; family Nitrososphaeraceae; genus TH1177. The sequence goes on from JBHIVA010000010.1 coordinate 44,875, forward strand.
ATGGAAATCTTTCGATTGGGATAAAAGAACATATAGATATTCCTGGTATAAAATATAATCCAGACATAGGTATTTTTGGAATGGATGTGTGTATATCTCTAAAGAGACCAGGTTATAGAGTATCAAAGAGGTCGAATCCTACTCGAATAGGGAAATTCCACCGTATCACTAAGCAAGAATCATTAAACTTTTTTCAAGCAAAGTTTGGAGTTGAGATTATTTAGATGCCAAAGCCAAGGGATTATGCTGAAACAGGAAGAAAAAAAGTTCCTCATGGAAAAGGAAATAGATGGTGCAAAAGATGTGGTTCATATAATGGGTTAATACAACAATATGACATTATGTTATGTAGACAATGCTTTAGAGATGTAGCTAATGGAATGGGATTCAAAAAATTTGAATAATATTTAGGTGATTAATTTGAGATATAGTATAATCAAAGTTATAGAAATAGATGGAAAAATTACCTACCTAGTTGGGGGTAAACAATAAAATGCCTGCATTGAATATTGTTTCAAACCTATTTAATACTCTGTATAATAATGAAGCAAGGAGAAAAAAAGAATGTCTAGTAGTCCCATCATCAAAGTTTGCTAGTGAAATATTACGTGTGCTTCAGAAATATCGATTTATTGGGGAATTCGAGCAAATCGATGATAATAGGATGGGAAAATTTAGAATACAGTTACTTGCTAAAATTAACAAATGTGGAATTATTACTCCTAGATACAATGTAAAAAAAGATCAATATTTAAATTGGGAGAGACAATTTCTGCCAGCTTATAACTTGGGGCTTTTATTAGTATCCACAAGCAAAGGGATAATGTCTCATCAGGATGCACAGTCACAGGGATTAGGAGGTGTTTTAATAGGATATGTCTACTAAACAAAAAAAATCATCTACAGAAGTAGTCATTCCTGAAGGAACAGAAGTGACTAAAGAAGGGAATGTACTAGTAGTAAAAGGTAAAAAAGGAAAATTGCAGAAGGATTTTACAAAAATTCCTACAGCTCTGCTATTTGAAGATAGTAAGATCATTGTAAAACCATCTGGAAAAAGGAAGAAAGATCTTGCACTAATCAACACGGTAAGAAGTATTATTAATAGTATGATAAAAGGTGTAGAGAACGGATTTACTTACAAATTGAAAATAGTATTCTCTCACTTCCCAATTTCAGTCAAGATAAAGGATAAAAATGTAATTGTAGATAATTATTTTGGTGAACGATCTTCTCGAACTTCTAGAATAGTAGGTGACGCAACCAATGTTGTGGTGAGTGGCGATGATATCATTGTTAAAGGTCCAAGTCTAGAAGATGTATCTCAAACTGCTGCTAATATAGAATCCTCGACTAAAATAAAAGATAAAGATCTTCGGGTTTTTCTTGACGGGATTTACATTTATTCTAAAGAAGAAGGAATGGAATAATATTTCATTATAATATTTAGAAAAATATTTCATCTTAAATCAAAATAGATTTTTATTTATTGAATGCAATTCTTTTGATTCAAATAAATAATCAAGATATCCCTAAAATCTTTAGAGATGCAAAATATTTAGATTTGTCAACTCTTCTAGCTGTTGTACGAGTTGTTTACTTGATTTATTTGCTACACTTCCTGTCACCAAGTTTAACTCACTCTTTGCCTTAACTGAATATGACTTGTATAAAACTTCCATTCTTTTTATTAGCATCTGTGAATGATTTTTTTGTCTCATTAATAAATTAAATAATCTGTCTTCATTACTCCAATCTTTTAAATCGTCATGGATTTGATATGCTATTCCAATAAGATTACCAAAATTTCCCATTGCTTGAATGTCTTCTCCAGTTCCTCCTCCTAAGATCGCACCTATTCTTGCAGACGATTCAAATAAGGAAGCAGTTTTATTTTCTAGTACTTTGATATAGTCATTTTCTGTAATATTATTATCCTTGTTTAACCTCATTTCCATAACTTCTCCTTCGCTCATTCTAATGGATGCATTAGCTATTTCAGAAGATATTTTGGGATTATTGAGTTTTGAGGTGATATTCAAAATAATTCCCAATACAAAATCAGCAGTAAGAATGCTCTTATTATATCCATACTTTATATGAAAGGATGGCTTTCCTCTTCTGATTCCATCTTCGTCAATTATATCATCATGAATTACGGATTCTGTATGTAAAAGCTCAATAGCAGAAGCTGCAAGATAAATTTTCTCCTCTAAATTTAGAGGATTATTCAAAAAATCTTTAGAAAGTTCAGGTATCGATGTTTCAGTATCATATTCGTCATTATTGAAGAAATATTTACTATTATTCGTATATTTGGCTCGGATTATTTCCGATGATAATACAAGTATAAGAGGACGTATACGTTTTCCTCCTTCACATGCATATTTAAGAGGAGAATAAAACTCAGACCAAGAATAGATATCTAATTCTCTTTTCAAATCATTTTCAATCTTGAATAAAAAATTACCAAATTGTTCAATGAGAGGATTAGATGACTTTTGATCTGTTTTGTTACTTCCTGTAGAATTTACGTCCAAGTACTCTTTCTTACGTTTACTTACAAAATTATAAGAATATTAATGCTACGATAGTCCAATAGTAACAAAATTTAGAATCAATAATATTTTTCCATTAATTGCTCCGGCCGGGATTTGAACCCGGGATCTGCGACTCGAAAGGCCACAATGCTTGACCGGAATATGCAGCATTTTAGCTACTACACCACCGGAGCGTGGAATTTCGTTATTTCGATTCGTATAAAATCTTTTCTTTAATAGTTAAAATTTAGTTCCTGTAACAGATCCAAAAGGTTTTTTATTATCTACTCGCTGAGATTTATATCATGAGATCAATTAATAACGTTGGTAAAATTATACCAAATAATTTAATATTGACAATAAAGGATATAAATCGAGAGATTGAACAAAGAAGTTTACTCAAACACCCATTTTATAAAGCATGGATTGAAGGAAAATTGACTATAGATCATCTGAAAGGCTATTCAAAAGAATATTTTCAACTTGTAAAGTCGATACCCCAATTTGTTCAAAATATTTATGATAACAGATCTTTAGATAATATCGAAGAAGAATATTATAATTCCAAGTATCTTGCGAATATTAAACAAATACAAAAAGAAGAAAGCGAACATGTATTAGAATGGATAAACTTTGCTCTGGGATTAGGGGTAAGTAAAAAGGAATTGATAGAATATGAAGGTACTCAGAGAGTAAATACGGCTATTAGTAATTTAAAGAAATTGTCATACTCAAAGATAGTCGAAGCTGCTTCTATGATGTATTCATTAGAAAAGGAAATTCCTAAAATAAGCACTACTAAACTTGACGGACTTGAAAATTATTATGGAATAAACAACTTTAAGGCAATACAATACTTTAAGATTCATCAGAATGTAGATATAGAACATACTAAAGTTTGGCAAGACATTCTTACAGATTTCAATATTAATTTCATAAAAGACGAACAAGGGAGAAAGGAACTAGTTAATAGTGCAATATTGTCTCTACAATCACAAAATCTTATCCTTGACTCTGTTTACGAAAAATATGTCTGCAATTAATACCTAATAATATATTCAAGTAATATACAAAATGTTATAAACATACTAATACACTTAAATTGTAATTATCCATTTGTTTTGATACGAAAAAAATAAAGAAAGGGCCTATAGCTTAGCCTGGCAGAGCGACCGGCTCATAACCGGTAGGTCAAGGGTTCAAACCCCTTTAGGCCCACTACTTATCTGTAACTATATTTAGGCCCAGAATTTTTATACATTTTAGAATTAGTAGTTGGTAAGACAGGTAACCAAGAAGGATGCTTATTCTGCTTTTGAGTATGCGTTAAGGGCACCAGAGACTAAAAGGCAATGGCCTAGACGGCTGGATGTATTTCTAACATATCTGCAGTTGGAAGGAGACGACATCAAGGAACGCAGTAACAAGTTATACGAACTGATTCAAGTGGAAGGAATGGGAACGGAATGGCTTCAATCCCATATTATTGACTTTATATATTTTCAGAAACAACGTGTTGTAAATAGAGAGATTACAGACACTACTATTGATAATTACATCAAGGCGTTAAAGACGTTCTGTGATATGAACAACATTCTGCTAAACTGGAAGTATATCAGGAAGGGAGTTCCTAAAGGTAGAAAATCAGCAGTGGATAGAATTCCAGATTCTTCTGAGATAAAGAAGTTGTTAAAGGCTTCTGACATCAGGTTAAAACCTATTGTTTACGTTATGATATCATCAGGTATCGGAGTTAGTGCATGGGAAGAGTTAAGGTGGAAACATGTAACTCCTATTTTTGATTCAAACATTGATACAGAAATAATTGCAGCAAGATTACTGGTTTATCCGGGAGATGAAGAAGAGTATTATACTTTCATTACTCCGAAGCCTATAACTCTCTAAAGGAATGGATGGACTTTAGGGCTTCACATGGTGAGAAGATTGGTCCCGATTCTTGGCTTATGAGAGATATATGGCAGATCACTGACTTACCTACCCATGGCGGACAAATAAGACTTGCTTCTCATCCACAAAAGTTGACAGTTGGAGCCATTAAGAACATAGTTTACAGGGCATTGCGTTCACAGCAGATTATTGATAAATTAGATAAAGCGAGGGGAGAAGGTTCAAGACATGAGTTCAAGATGATGCACGGATTCAGGAAGGCGTTTAAAACCTTATGTGAAAAGTCTGGTATGAAATCAATAAATGTAGAACTCTTAATGGGCCATAATATCGGAGTATCTTCGTCTTATTACAAGCCAACTGAGAATGAAGTTTTACAAGATTATGTTAATCATGCTGTGGATTATCTAACCATTAATGAAGAGAATAGACTAAGTAAACAGGTTGAGGAATTACAACAGAAGAATCATGATAAAGAATATCTTATTGCTAGTAAGTTCCAGGAGAAAACACAGGAGATTGAGACACTAAAGGAACAGGTTAAATTGATTCTGGACACATTTAAGAAATATCCTGGAATAAATATTGACTATCAAAGGAAATAATTAGCCAAGGAATTTGCAGATAAGAAGATGTTTATGCCTTCTGTAGACTATAGAAAGCAGGTATTTCGATTAGCAGATATGGACAAAGAAATATTCTACGAGATTTGTAGGGATCATAATCCAATGCATTGTCAGGAACCTGAATGTGTAGAATATCAAAGGAAAGAGTTAGAACATAAACGTAGAATGGAAGATTTAAAACATAATCCTAATAATAAGAATAAAACTAGCAAATCACAACATAATATTTGCCTATTTTAGATAAAATAATAAAATAAATAATTGTAGCTTAGGAATATTGCTTCTGTTGTTTCAGTAGTTATGCATCTTTCTTCTTTTGTTGCTGAATATTCCATTCGTATTGTCTAGGACCGCCATCTGTCCTGAGGGCACCATAACATTCCTCGAATGGCATATTCACGTATTGCTCATAAGAATAATCTCCATTTCTTAGTCCATCTGGAAACTTTACCTAGAATATGATTTCATGCTTGTTATCCATGGTACTTCTTGCTATGATATCCTCTACTGCTTTCTTACTGAATGGGACATAGTATACTTCGTGCTGTCCTGATCGTTTGTAGCCTACGATCTCTTAGCGTTGTACTACCGGCTCCGCTTCTTGCTCAAAGTATTTTCCTTCTATA
>JBHIVA010000011.1:0-48092 GCA_042138015.1 Nitrososphaeraceae archaeon
AGTGATGTTATATCCAAAGATAGTGGGAAAACTAATAATAATCTTAATACAAGTAATAGAATTGTTTTAAAAAAATCTGGTTTATCAAAAATTAGGATAACTTCTACAGTTCCAAAACTTAAAGGAGAATTAAGATGGTTACTTACCTCAAGAGTATTGAAGAAGCTTATTTAATAAAAGCATCATAAAAGAGGTTCTAAACTCCCATTGAAAAATAAAACAATATCTGTAATAGATTTAGGGTATAATTCCTTAAAACTAGTTAATTATTCAGTTTCATCAAATATATATAATTATAAAATATTTTATGATAAATCTATACGCGTCAAACTTGGTGAAGAACTGCATAAGACAGAGTTATTGACTCATGATGCCATGGAGAGAACTATTGAAAGTTTAAAATACTTTCGCGATGTTATTAATTCAGAATCTATAGATTATGTATTGCCATTTGCAACAAGTGCAGTACGGGAAGCTGGAAATAAAAATCAATTTCTCTCAAGAGTAGAAAAAGAAAGTGGTTTTAAATTTAGAGTATTATCATCTGAAGAAGAAGCTATCTATTCATACTATGGAGCCCAAAGCTCTATTTGTACTCCTAATTGCTTATTTTTTGATCTAGGAGGAGGAAGTTTAGAGATTGTATATTCACACAATTATAAAATCAAAAAAATAATTTCCCTTCCATTAGGATCATTAAAACTCTCCCAATATTTCTTTTCTAATTATAAATATAAAGATCTAATTAATAATAAAAAATCAAAAAATAATTTTGACCTTCTAAATTCTTATATACTAAATCATCTTGCAATTATGGATGGTTTGGAAATATCACCAGAATCTGTTGTATTACTGGGAGTTGGAGGAACATTAAGAGCGTTGGCAAGATATGATCAATTAATTAAAGAATATCCTTTCAGAAAATTACATAGGTATGATCTTGACTATATATCTATATCTATCATTGAAGATAATTTGTTAAAAATGACTAAGGAGGAATTATCAAAAATTGATATAATAAATTCTAATAGGGCAGAAACAATTCAGATTGGGGTCCATATAATATCTACACTTATGTCAAAATTGAATTTCAAAAATTTACATGTTAGTACAAAAGGATTACGAGAAGGAATTTTACTAAATTTTCTTAACTCCTTGTCATTAAGAAATAATCATTCCGTTTTAAAAGGTCAGCCAAAAAATTTTATTGAAGAAACTATAATAAATATCTCTAAAAAAGTATCTAAACCACATAGTTTTATAGATCAGTTACTATTTTATGGATTAATAAGTAAATATGAATTTGATATAATAAATAAAGCCATACCTTATATTTACAACTACACAAACCAAAATAATAACAATTATTTGAGTCAATTTCAAAATCTTCTCGATGAAGATATCTTAAATTTTAACCATCAAGAACAAATTATTTTATCATTATCCTTATTAGCAATTAATAAATACAAATTAGCCTTAGAACTTTCTAATCAATATTATTCAGTATTAAATTCCTATTTTGATAAAAAACAGACCAAGAGAATTATAGAAAGAATTTCCACTTTATTAAGATTCTTTGCTTTCGTCAATAAAATTAAATTCAAAGTTATAGTTAAGAATTATTCAAAAGAAACACATAATCTTGTTTTAGATATTTTAATACGAGAAAATAAGTTTAAAGCTGATTTTCCAGAAATTTTATTTCAAGAAATAATATCAGCTTTTGAATCTTCCTTCAATATTTCAATCCATTATGTGTTAAATAATCAAGATAAAAAGCTGCAATTCAAAAGAGGAGTGAAAATACTAAATGAGACAAATAAAAACAAGAACTAAAGATACAATTATTAATACAATTACTAATACAAAAAATAGTAAGAAAAAAAAATACGACATAAAAGGTAAGCTCATTATAGTCGAAGGAATAGATGGTTCAGGAAAATCTACTCAGATTCATTTATTAGATCAATGGCTTAAATTTAAGAATATACCAGCTTTTTTATCTGAATGGAACTCATCTGAAATAGTAAAAAACATAACTTCTAGGGGTAAGAAAAAAGAACAACTCACACCTACAACATTTTCTTTACTTCATGCTACTGATTTTGCAGATAGATACGAAAGAAATATTTTTCCATTATTAAGAGCTGGATACATTGTTTTAGCAGATAGATATATCTATACTGCATATGCAAGGGATATAGTAAGAGGATGTAATCCATTATGGATAAAGAAATTATATAGTTTTGCATTAAAACCAGATATAACCTTTTATTTTAGGGTTCCAGTTGACATTGCTGCTGGACGAATATTATCTGGAAGACCTAAACTAAAATATTATGAGGCAGGGATGGATCTAAATTTAAGTAACGATATTTATGAAAGCTATCGTATTTTTCAAAGTAGAATAATAGAGCAATATGAAAAAATGACAACTTCTGAGAATTTTATAGTTATAGATGGGACACTAAATATAGAAGATCAGCAACAAATGGTTAGAGAAAAATTCAAGAATATTATTTATATAGATGGAGCACATCAAAATGGAAAAATCTAATATTATTAAATATTATGGGCATGGGATACCCTATCTTAAGAATGTAGAATCAAAAGGAAAATTAGTAATATTAGAAGGACCAGATTCATCAGGAAGAAGTACGCAGATATCATTACTAAATAATTATCTTGAAGCGAATGGTCATGCAGTTCTTAATACTGGTCTCAAAAGATCTGAATTAATAAGTGAAGGAATACTTGAAGCAAAAGAAAGACATCTATTAAGAAAAAGAACCATGAGCTTATTTTATGCTGCCGATTTCGCAGATCAACTAGAAAACAAGATAATTCCAGCTTTGAGAGCTGGATATATAGTTTTAGCAGACAGATATATCTATACACTTATAGCTAGAGATGCTGTTAGAAAGATCAGTAGAATATGGTCACATAATCTTTATGGATTTGCAATTATACCTGATATTATTTTTTATTTAGATGTAGATCCAAATGAACTTATAAGACGAGCATTTCAAAAAACTACAGAAGAATTATTAAGAGGAATTTTTGACAAGGATAATTTTCTTGATTATTATGAATCCGGTGAAGATATTGGATTTTCTGATGATCTTTTAGAATCTTTCATATCTTACCAATTAAAAATGAAACAGGAATTTATTAGATTACAAAAAAAATACGGAATTATAAAAATTAACGGAAATCAGAGTATAGAACAAGTTCATAATGAACTTATACAGAAAATCGATAAATTTTTGAAAATTCCTTTCACTGGTTCAAACAATAAATAATTTTTGTATTATCAAAAAAGGTTCTAAGTTAAGGAAATTTTATGAAATAAATTGAAAAATTCGTCTGAAATTAAGACCAGAATATAAATACAAAGTTGAATCCCGATTACTGTATCCTTAAGTTAACAAAGTCTCAAAATATATTATATTGTATATTAATTTACAGAATATTAAAATTATTTCTTTACAAATTGAGAAGCAAATGTATTTTTTTCTTTTTTGTTGATATCGTATTGAAACTGAGTTACAATTAATCTTCCATAGGTTACCATATCTCTAGCCATGTTATTAATACGTTGATTTAAAGAAACATTTTTTATAATTCCATGTATATCGAAATCATTTTCAGAATGTATTGATAGACCGTAAGGTAAACTCCATCCATAACACTGGCGTACAGCTGTTCTCATATGGTCAATAACAGTCAAACCTTTTTCATGTGATGATACGATATATCCAAATAGCTTTCCAGAAAATTCATACCAATAGTAATCTAAGAAATTTTTCATTCCTCCTGACATTGAACCGTGATAGTCAGGTGTAGCCAAAATAAAAGCATCAGATCCCTTTACTTGCTCGTTTATTTTTATAATATCATCATTTGTTTCTCTAGGTCTATTAGGATTAAAAATAGGCAAATTAAACTCTCGCAAATTTATCATACCAATAGATGCCCCATATTTTTTAGATTTATCAAGAGTCATTTCTAATATTCTAGTACTAGTAGACTTTTTATTCAGACTAGAACCAATTCCTAAAATTTTAAATTTATCCAATTTTTCATCTATTGTATTTACAGGTAATTGCATATCCACATTTATCTTCCTCCTTTAATTTTGTTTAATTTCATTATTTTAATTCTTTTTGATATGATAGTCTAATGTGGGTATATTGTGTAGTCATTAAAATGTAAAATTATAAAAAAATTGGATTTGACCTAATATTATCGATGATTTCTATTTAACAAATAATTCTTTATAATATATTATGTGAGTATATACATTATATTAGACTATATTGATCTATGTTAAAACTATATGATAACTAAAAAAACTACAAAATCCCTTACTTGATAGAGGCGTAAGACTATCCACGAAATCTATATCAAGAAATACGACTAATAGGAATCATCCAGCTCTTGCTTCACTGACTAAAATATCAAAATTTGATAGTATTTTCAAATGGATAATTGTAGGAGCTGCCATTTATACGCTCTTTATATTAACTTTGATATTTTTTTCTGTTGGAGACGGTTCCAAAGAAATTTTTTCAAAAGAAGGTCTAGATTTTATTACTGGAACAGACTGGAATGCAGTACCTGGAAGGGAATCATTTGGAGCACTACCGTATATAATTGGAACTTTAGTAAGCTCTGGTATTGCAATGGCTATTGGTGTCCCAGTCAGTCTTGGTATAGCCATTTTTCTGTCTGAAATCGCTGGAAGAAAAGTAAAAACCTTGTTATCATTTATCGTAGAATTGTTAGCTGCGGTTCCAAGTATTATTTATGGATTTTGGGCTTTATTTGTATTTAGGTTTTGGATGATAGACTATATCGAAAAACCGTTACATGATGCCTTCGGAGGAACATTGCCATTTTTTGCCAAAACCCCTTTTGGATTAGATGTCTTTACAGCTGGTGTAGTGTTATCAATAATGATAATTCCTATTGTTTCATCAATAATAAGAGAATTATTATTAGTAGTTCCAAATATTCAACGAGAGGCTGCTTATAGTCTAGGAGCTACTAGGTGGGAAACGACAAAAATAGCTGTTCTACCTTTCGCGAAATCTGGAATTTTAGGTGCTGCTATTATAGGATTAGGTAGAGCTATTGGAGAAACCATGCTAGTTACTTTAATTATAGGAAATGCTATTGGATTAAATGCCATACCTACATCGCTTTTTTCCCAAAGTCAAACTTTGTCTAGTTTAATAGCTAATGAATTCAATGAAGCAGCATCAGATCTTCATCTTTCTGCTTTGATTGGATTAGGTGCTGTATTACTCATTCTTGCGATAGTTATCAATGTATTTGCTCGTATTCTTGTATTTAAAATGGTTAAAACTTCAAACCCAGAGAGTGGAATGTAAAAAGTGAGCCAGAATAGAAAGAATCATTATAATGAATATTCGACCACTCAAAAGAATATTCAAGAAATTATGATAAAACAATACAAGAAACGAGTATATATAAATAAATTAGTAACTATAATCTCAATTGCATGTGTTATCTTTGCAGTAATCCCACTTGGGAGTATTCTCTTTGAAGTAGTAAAAAATGGTGTATCTGCTATTAGTATGGAATTTCTAATTGAACCTCCAGGTTCAATCGGCTCCGGTAAAGGAGGTATTGGACCTGCTATTCAAGGCACATTGATAGTTGTAGGATTAGCCTCCTTAATAGCTGTTCCAGTAGGAATATTCACAGGAGTATATTTATCTGAATATACACAAAGTAACAATAAATTTGCATTTGCAGTTAGATTTTTTAACGATGTTCTTACAGGTCTTCCATCGATCATTGTAGGCATTGTTGGATATATCACCATTGTGATTACAATAGGTTCATTCTCAGTATTAGCTGGTGCTTTCTCTTTATCTTTGATAATGATTCCTCTTGTAAGTAGAATAACTGAAGAAACACTAAAAATAGTCCCTAATTCTATAAGGGAAGCAGCCCATTCTCTAGGAATTCCAAAATGGAGAATATCATTATTTATTGTCCTAAAAACCGCAATGAGTGGTGTATTGACAGGAATAGTCTTGTCAATTGCAAGAATTGCAGGTGAGACTGCGCCGTTAATCATGACTATTCTAGGAACTAGTTTATTCTTTTCTTCCTTTACCGGTCCCGTAGACGCTCTTCCTCTTAGAATATGGAGATTAGCATCTCAACCCTATGAATCAGCTCACGCCCAGGGATGGGGTGCAGCGCTTATTCTTATTTTGATAGTCTTAATCTTGAATATTGGTTTAAGACTATTATCTCAAAGAAATAACATTGCTTATAAGACCTAATTCTAAATTTTTGTAAATCTAACCACTAATATATATAGATACCATATATCTATATAGATAACTAACATAAACTATACTAATACTATCCATTATTTTTTAACTATTGTCATTATATTCTGATAGTGGAGAAGTAAGAAAAATACAGTTTACTGGAAAATCTACATATGTATTATCTCTACCTAAAAAATGGGTCAGTGAATTAAATCTAAAACCAGGAGATCCTGTTACAATCCTTAGAGAATCAGATAATACTTTATCTATAATTTCTGATATTACTAGAACATCGAAGGAATCTGTAGACGAAGCAACAGTTCTAGTATTAAAAGAAGATAGCGGTAATTCTATAAAACGCAAGATAGTATCAATGTATTTGGCTGGATATAATATTATAAATTTAAAATCAAAATTGGGTCGAATTAATACCTTACAACGTGAAGCTGCTAGGGAAATTGTTCGAAGAAGCTTGGTAGGTACTGAAATTATTGCTGATTCAGCAGATGTGATAACCATACAGGTTTTAATTACTCTACCAGAGCTTTCAGTAAATACTGCAGTTAGACGAATGTTTCTACTTTCCGCTTCAATGCATAGAGATGCAATGCATTCTTTAACTGAATTGAATTATGAGCTTGCTAATGCTGTAATCAGATCCGATGATGAAGTTGACAGATTTAGTCTTTATATATTGAGGAATCTTGTGATTGCTACTAAAAATGATAGAGTTTTGAGCGAAATTGGATTAAAAAATACTTCTGATTGCTTGAGTTATAGATTAGCAGTAAAAAGTATAGAAAGAATTGCAGACCACGCTTCTAAAATATCTGAAAAATGTTTATCTATAAAATCTAAAATTCCAAGTGAAATTCTTGAAAATGTAAGGAATATGAGTAATCAATCATTGCAAGATCTAAGCGATTCTGTTGAGGCATTTTTGAGAAGAGATTACTTAATGGCAGATAAGATAGTAGATCGAGTTGAAAACGTACGGTTGCTTGAAGATAGAATAATAGATTTACTAGATAAACTATCTGATAAGGAATTCACTCCGTATAAGGTATATATCAAACTTTTACTCGAGGACTTGAGACGTACTGCAGAACACGCTAGTGACATAGCCGAGGAGGCATTAAATCAAACTATCGGAGAAGTAATAACTATAGAGAAAAGACCATCTAATTATAAGATCTTATAAGATCCACAAATAGGATTTAACTAACAAAAAATTGCATTATAAATTAATCATAATTATTCAATTCATTATTATTAAAGCTGTAATAAGATTTTCATAATTCATAATAATTAATAATAATCATAATCATAATAATAAATTATAATTTATATCATTATATATTAGATTTTTTAGATAAATTAAATAAAAAAGGGATTGTTATGGTTCCTACTGAGTAATGGGATTTCCATTAAATGTAATCGATTTTAATGTCTCTTGATTCAGTTTTATAATTTCCTCAGGCAAAGGAACATAACCTAAATCTGGAGCAAATTGCTGACCATCAGTTATAGCCCATGTTATAAAGTTAATCAATTCTTTAGCTTTAGTTTGATCTATCGAAGAATTCGTACTGAGGTCCTTGTATAACAAGAGATATGTCAAAGTAGCTATAGGATATGAATCTGCTCCACCTGCATTAACTATTGACACACCTTGCCAGGAATCCGTTCCATTCGGTAAATTCGTTGCCGAAGAAGCTACAGCTGCGGATGTAGACTCTAAAGATGGTTTTATGAAATTTCCTTCTTTATTTTGAATCGATGCAAAATTCAGATCTGTAGTTAATGCATATGCCAATTCAATGTATCCAATTGAATTAGGAGTACTTTTTACCGAACCACTCACACCTTCATTTCCAGGGGCACCTATCCCCACTGGCCATTGAATAGATTTTCCTGTACCAATCTCAGTTTCCCATGGAGAACTAACATTCGATAAATATTCTGTGAATACGAATGTTGTTCCAGAACCATCAGATCTATGCACGGTTATAATGGAATCTGCCGGTAATTCTACGTCAGGATTAAGCTCATTTATTTTTGGGTCATCCCATTTGGTTATTTTTCCCATAAATATTTCAGCAATTACTGGGCCACTCAATTTAAGTTCAGAACCAGATATCTGTGGAAGATTATATGCTACAGCTACAGAACCAATCGTCTCAGGAATATGGACTGCATTACCTTTCACTTTATTTTCTTCTTCTTCATTTAACGGCGCATCAGTTGCTCCAAAATCTACGGTTTTTTCAGTGAATTGCTTTATACCTCCTCCACTTCCAATAGATTGATAATTAATATTCACGTCAGGTTTTACATTCTTATATTCAACTCTCCAAGTATCAATTAATGGGAAAGGAAAAGTTGCTCCAGCTCCGTTAATCGTGGTCTGTGCATATATATTTTCAAGCATTGTTGGTAAATTTGCTGACAATACTATACCAGCTAATAACCAAATTGAGTTTCTATAGTAATTTTGCATAATCCCTCTATAAATTACTACGATTAATATGTTAACATAATAATCTCAATAGGTCTATAGTGAACTACACGAAATTTTTTATCTCATTTTCTTTATTAATAAATAAATATGTTATTCCCACGGAAATACAATCCATTTTTTATTATTCAAAATTTTACCTACAATTATTTTATCATCCTGAAGTTTATATCTGCTAATTAAACACGCAAAATTAAATTCAATGTTTTTTAAATAATTTTTAATTTCAAGAAATGTCTTTCCTGTATCATATATCTCATCAATTAAGAGATATTTTTTATCATTAGTTATGCAGTCCCAAAATTTATTTGATTGATTCTCTTTAGTGGATATAAACTCAATTTTACTAATCTCTAGTTCTTTTGAAATCAACCTAGCTGGAATAATTCCGCCATTTTTTATACCTATAATTGAGTCATACCTTTCATTTTTTTCTTTGATTTTGTGACTAATTATTTTAATAAGTTTATCTACTTCATTCCAACTAAGATACTCCATATCTGAATTAACTTTGTTTATCTTATCATTCATCACTTTTGCTCTTCCCATTGAGTTCTTACTATTAGTATATCATTAATAGTTCTAAATCGATTAATCAATCAATATTGATTTGACAAAGCCATTCTTTACTAAATTTATGATTTCCTCTTGTTAAAGCCTCAAACAAGCTTTTTATCTGTTGAGTTACTTTTCCTGTCCCACCATTTCCTATCTGTCTATTATCAATCTCACCTACTGTTTTTATTTCTGCTGCGGTACCAGTTAAAAATACTTCATCTGCTAAATATAACTCATCTTTTGATAAGTCCTTAACTTCAGTGATAATATTATAATCTCTAGCTAATCTCAATACTGTATCTCGTGTTATTCCCTCCAATGCTCCAGAAGATATAGGAGGAGTGGTTAAAATATTATTTTTGACAGTAAAAATATTTTCTCCGCTAGCCTCGACCACCATTCCATTGGTATTAAGCATAACAGCTTCATCAAATCCAGACTTTATTGCTTCTATTCTTGCTAAAGCAGAATTGGCATAGTTGGCAGTAGCTTTTGCATGAACAGGCATAGTTCTAGAATCTATCCTAGCCCAACCAGATACCATCAATCTAGCACCATGATCAAATTCTTCTTTTTTTAGATATTCATCCCACTTCCATAATGCTATCGCAACAGACACTTTATTATTTAAAGGATTAATTCCCATTTTTCCATATCCAAAATAAACCAAAGGCCTAACATAACATTCCTCTATTCTATTCTTTCTAACTGTATTAATTATTGCATCTGCTATTTGTTCCTTGGAAAATTCAATATGCATAAAATATATTTTAGCACTATCAAATAGTCTATCTATATGATCCTCTAATCTAAATATTGCTGGACCATTAACGGTATTATAACATCGGATACCCTCAAAAACTGCTGTACCATAATGTAATGAATGAGTTAAAACATGAATATTTGCTTCATTCCATTTGTGAAAAGAACCATCTATCCAGATATGACCATTATTCATTATATTTCATTCCCGTATGTTTGTAAATATGAAATTAGTTTTTCGTGTTATTATCACTATTTCTTTGTAAATGAACTGCTCTTATTGCATTAGCTACATTATTATCTATATCCTCAACTATTATTAAAATCCTTGATGTTTCCTCCTGAGCGTCTAAATTTAATATATTTATATCATTATCTCCCAAAGTTCTACTGGCAGAAGAAACTATTTTTGGCATTTTCCACATAGAATCTCCTATTAGAGTAACTACACCTCTTCCATACGAAAATTCTGTTTTTTGATAAAATGCTTTAAAATGTCTTTCTTGACGTCTAACATAATCTGCGTCTAAAAACAGTAGTCTAGTGATTTCTATGTCATCTCTTTTGTAGGGAGATAATTTTAAGAAATTATAATATTGTTTATCTTTTTCAAGTGATGCTATTAGATAAGATGCACTAATACTTTCCATCCTCACTATCACACAATTCCTTTTTCCTGTAACAATTTTGATCAAAGAGTCGGAATTTTTCTCGTAATTATAACTACCTAATTCACTTTTTTCGTTATCTAAAGTTTTCTTAATTATTGTAACATCGGAAGGTTGCAAAATTGAGGTTATTACTATGGGAATATCTAATTTATTGTCATCTATCTCTTTTATTGCAATAGGATCCAGAATTTTCATTCCAAACATACCAGCTAATTTAGCTTCGTTATATGATAGATATTTTATAGATTCTAGATTGTCACTTACTATTTTTGGATCAGCACTAAGAACTATATTATCTTTTTCAAAGTCTATTTGTGTCTTCATATCATTACAAAGAATAATCGCAATATCTGCAGCAGTTCTATCAGAACCTCCTCTCTCATAAGTGGTTTCTAAGCCATCTACAGTTTTACCTATAAAACCACCAATAGATATAACTTCATTTTCTTCTATCAATTGAAAAAGATAGTTTTTACGTGCTTTAGATTCTTCAATCATAAAATTTGCAGCTTCAAAATTATCATCAGTAATTATTGGCCACTTTTCAATGTCTACATGATTAGATTTTAATCCATTACTTCTCATTATGTAATCCATTAAATATGACATGGTAATTTCACCGCCATATGCAAGGGTTCTCGATCTATTAATATCTGTGAACCTCTTATTCTCAGTAGTATTATTCAATGAAATGGTAACATAATGATAAAATTCCTCAAGATGATATTCAAATTCTTTTAGATATTTCTCAGAAACATAATTCATAGCGATATTCAAGTATGTATCATAGAAAATTTTTGTATCAACATTTTGTCCTAAAGCATACTTACGACCTATATTTATAGCAATATCTGTCATCGATCTATTTTTTCCTTCATACTCCATTAAAGGAGCAGAAAATACTGCAATAATTTTGTTTCCTTCATTTTTCATTAGTTTTATTCTTTCTATAACCGTTGGTATTTGATCTCCATTTCGTCCTATGGTACTTCCACCAAACTTTGCCACAATTACTTCAGTCATATCTATTCATCCTAGGTATTACTAAGTTGAAATGATATATTATTAAAGTAATAAATATTTAAAGAAATTCTTGAATAATTTTAGCTGCTTTTTGAGCTCCATTTTCAACATTTTTTTTCATACCATTATTATTAAATGAGATTTTCTCCTGTATTAATTCCTCAAGTCTAAAAATATCATTAAATTTAAATCCTAATTTTTTAGCTCCCTCTTCTTGTTCAAAATGATTCTTTAAAGGAATGAAAATTCCTGGGGTATTATACACAATAGATTCATCAATGGTGGATTTTCCTGCAAGAGAAATAACAAGGTCACAAGCATAAATATACTCATTTAAATTAGGTACAAATTGTAACGTTCTAAAATCATTTGAATGTTTTATTGTTAATGAAGGACCAGAAACGATAACAAGATCCACATCAAATTTCTTTTTTATTCTTTCAAAAGATTCTATTACTTTTTCAATTAAAAATTTACCATAATAGGTTCCTCCAACACAAACAAGAATTGTTTTTTTATTAAAATTAAATTTTTTTCGTAAATTTTCTCTAGTATCATTAATTTTTCTTACGATCGGTCCAACATATCTTCGATTCTCAACATCTTTTCCAAAATCTGGAATTATTACACAATCACATCTATTAATCATTTTACATAATTTCTTATTCATTTGTTTTTCTATGATGGAAGAGAATCCACTTGTAAATTTAGTATTTAAAATATCTGTGATGAGAATTCTTTTTCTTCCTTTTTCTTCTGCGATGGAAATTGACGCAAAATCCTCATCGCTAATTAAAAATTTATCTTTATCTTTAATAATTAAATTTTTTGCAACAACTTTAGATTCTTTATAATATAAGAAATATTTTATTATCCATGTAAAAGAGTTATTTAATATTCCATTTTCAATGTTGAATTCAGGTGGATTATATACATTTAAAGTTTTATAACCATAATCAGTTATAAATATATGTGCATTAGAACCAGTAACAAATTCTAGTACTTCATTGTCAATATTCAAATTTTTTACTATTGCTATATCTCGTGTAGCATGACCTAATCCTATTGGACTACAAAAGAAGAGCATTTAACTATAAACCTATACGATTCTTTTTATTTTTAATTTGCTATTTTTAATTTTTTTCATATTAAAATAAAATACTTTAAAGTTAATATATTATATATTAGGCAATTAACTCAAAATCACTTATTATTATGTCTAATAAAAATAATAAAAATCAAGATAATAATGACAAGAAAAAAAGTTATTTTGATATAACTAGAAAAAAACGTACTAAAAATCTAAAAAATGTTGTTCTTCCTATATTTGCAGGTGTTGGTATACTCGTAATAATTTCAGCTTTCTTATTTTCTCCTCCAGGGCCTGCCGGGTTTGGAGCATTAGGTTCTGCACATGAACACGCAGCATTTTTAGTGAAAATCAACGGGAAAAATATTGATTTTAGTATACCCCAATATCAAGTACAATCAGATTATATACACGTAGAAAATGGAGATGGTATTACTCTTCATAGGCATTCTACAAATGTTACTTTTGGAGATTTTCTTGATAGTGTTAAAATGAATTTAGATAAAGAAAATAATAATAATTGTTTTACTTTTGATAATGGAACTGAGTATTGTGACAATATTGAAAATCAACTAAATACCTTCATCAATGGAAATAAGACTGGAACAGATGATATTTCAAATTATATTATTAATAATAATGATCGATTATTGATAATATATGGAAATGAGACAGAGGATGAAATTAATAGAGCAATTAAAGAAGTAAATGATTTAACAATACAATATACTTAATAGATCAATGAAAATCTATTATGAGTTTAAAGAATTCATATATCTTTAATTTTTTTTATTTATTTTTATTTTGAACTAGCGATACAAATACATCATCCAGAGTGATTGGAGAAATACTAATTAAGATGTTCTTTTTTATTGCCAAATTATATATTTCCCTTAAATATGATTCAAATGTAAATAATCGTAAATTATCAGTTCCTGTTTCTATCACTGTTCCATAAGATCTTAATGATTCTATATCTAAAGAATTTTTTGATATATCTACACGAATATTCTGTGGAATAACTTTCCTTAAATCATTAATAGTTCCTTCTTTTACCCCTTTTCCATTGTCAATTATCAAGATTTTATCTGATAATATTTCTGCTTCGTCCATGTAATGGGTTGTAAGCAAAATAGTTTTTCCACCTTTCTTTAATTCCTGAATTAGACTCCATACTTGGCGTCTAGAAACAGGATCAAGACCAATTGTTGGCTCATCTAAAAATAATAATTCAACATCAACTGCTAAAGCCATAGCAACTAGAATTTTTTGCTTCATACCTCCAGACAAATTCATTGCAGGTTTATCCTTTACCCCGAATAACTCTAGTCTTTGAAGTATATTTTCTGTTATTACTTTTGCTTCATGTCTTCTATTGCCTCGAATTTTGAGCCAATTATAAACATGATCCCATGGTGTAAGAGCACGCAGAGGTCTTCCTTCTTGAGGTACAACAGATATTAATTCTCTAATACTTTTAGCTTTATTTTTTACGTCATATCCAAATATATTTAATGTTCCTGAGCTAGGTAATAATTGAGTCGCACATATTCTTACAAATGTAGTTTTTCCCGCACCATTTCTTCCTAATAATGTGAAAATTTGTCCTTGGTCTATCTTTACAGAAATTCTATCCAAAGCAGGAACATCTATACCCTTATATATCTTTGATAATTCATCAGCTTCAATAGCTAACATCTATTAAAACATATTGATATCCCAAGTTCAATATTACTTTACTTGTAGCATAGATTTCAAATAATCTAAATATTGGAACTTCATTGAAGCATATATGATAGAATTCACTGATATGAAAGGTAAAGAACTAGTTGATATAAAAGAAAATAACAATGAATTAGAACTAACATTCAAAGATGATATATACATCATAAAAATAGTTGATGACAAATTCACAATATTGCACAAGGAATGATGTGATAGAACAAATTATATCTATTTGTCAAAATAATTTAACATAGAGATTATTCTTAAATGTATAAATGAAATACGAATTGTCAATGATTAAAAATTTCTTATTATTTTTAATATTAGGCTATTTTTTATTATCCTTTATTCATAATAACCAAAATTTATATGCAACTTCTGAAAAAATCAATGTTGCAATTAGTTACGCTCATTTCATTTCTCCATTAAACCATGATAATCAGATAAAGATTGTTTTAACATATATTCAAAATAATGGTGATGTATATGAAATAAATAATAAATCTATAAATGCAATTATGAAGATTTACTCTACTAATGGTACATTGCTAAAAACCTCTTCTTTTCCTAACGGTTTTATTTATAATTCTTCTAAACCAGTTCAGCTTGCTACTAATATCGTTAATGATTCAATAACATCTGTAAGTGCAATATTACAACTTACCAATTTAGAAAAAACACATCCCATATCTGATCCTATAAACATAAATCTTACTCTTGGTCAAACTTTTAATAAAAAATAAAAATTCAAAGTAGGATCCTATACAAACAACATTTAATGATATTCAATAAGTTCATATTCATACTTGTAATTATCAAGTAATATATCTTGGGAATTTACAAATACGCATTTTACAAGAGTCCAAATATTGGAATTTTTGTAAAATGTAATGATAAATCGTTAATGTTACCATTAGGATTCGCTTCAACAAAATCTAATGTATTACTAAAATATCTTGAAATATCCAAACCAATTTTCATTTCTATAGCCGGTACAAGATTATTAGGACCTATGATGGTCATGAATAATAAAGGAATACTTGTTTCTTCAATAGCTTCAGATGAGGAAATCGACTTCATTAAAAAAGAAAGTAAATTAAATGTAGAACGTTTGCAAAGTAAATATACTGCAATAGGAAATTTAATAACTGCTAACGATCATGGAGCTATCGTCTCACCATTGTGTTCTGATGTAATAAAACAAGTATCTGATGTATTAGACGTACAGGCAATTTCTATAGGTATCTCTAATTTAATACAAACTGGATCCATAGTTGTTATTACAAACAAAGGAGGTGTTATACATCCAGGAGCTACTGAGACAGAGATAAAAACAGTATCTGATTTTCTAAATATAAATTTAGAACCAGTAACAATTAATGGTGGTATACCATATCTAGCATCAGGAATAATAGCAAATTCCAAATCGATTGTAGTAGGAGCTTTAACTACAGGACCAGAGTTAATAATGTTAAGCAGGGCTTTCAATTTATAGATAATTTTTATTATCCATTTTCAATTTCTCAAAGTAGTTACAATAAAAAAAATTATTATTTAACTTAATTATATATCTCTTTTAATTTAGGCGGGAGTTGCCAAGCTAGGTCAAAGGCGTGAGATTATTTTTGAATAACATGAAGCTCAGAAGAATTAGCTTAGAAACCTCATCTTCTAGTAGTTCGTGGGTTCAAATCCCACCTCCCGCATTATTTTATTATGTTAAAGCTAGAATCTGTACAAAATTGCCTAAATTCCTCAAAATAAAAATTAAAAGTTAATTTTCTATTAAAATTTTACTACTTTACTGCTATAGAATTCAAATATTTACATGAAAATTATAATAAACTAAATAGACAGAGATATATAGTTGTAAACTACAAAAATCATTCAGCGGGGTGGGGAAGCCAGATATTAATTAGGCAAAGTTATCCCGGCGGGCTCATAACCCGCAGAGCGGTTTCTGCCAATGTTATTGGTATTGGTAGTCGTAAGTTCAAATCAACTCCCCGCTATATCATTGTATAAATCATACAAAAATTTCAAACCATTTCACAAAAATATCATTTTTTGTATTCCATCCATTTTTTTCCATTCCATATCTATGCATCGGTTTAGTTAAGTGTCTTTGTGCCTTTGCAGTAGGAATATATAGATTTTCCTTAATTGTTCTTGGTTTTAATAATTTTACTTTATCCCCATATCTATCTAAAGTTTTGCATCGTTTACATTGAAATCCCTTATTCTTACCTTCAGATTTCATTCTTTTCCCACAATTT
Source organism: Nitrososphaeraceae archaeon (assembly GCA_042138015.1). Lineage (GTDB taxonomy): Archaea > Thermoproteota > Nitrososphaeria > Nitrososphaerales > Nitrososphaeraceae > TH1177. Next base: position 16,938 of record JBHIVA010000011.1, read on the forward strand.
TTACAACTAGGATTTATAAACTCGTAAATATTAACTGCTTTTAAAATCAAAATATATTCTATATTAAGTATTTTAGTATGTTTAGATGTGGCTTTTCTTACTCCAAATCCTATTTCTATAACATCATCGATATGTAATTGTGAAGCGATTTTTGTTAATCCTGTAGGCTCATATACTGCTGCTAAACAGGTATTTGTATCATCTCTTACTGCAAATATTACGTGACCTCCTTGGATAGTATAAGGATTTGTTACTACTTTACAAATAGAAAATCCAGAGGTATATGTTTTAGTGTTAACTAATTTAAGTTTATTATGTAAATGCATACCCGTTCCCTGATTTGTTCTGTAAATCAGATATCCTTCTAATTTTTCTTCGATTCCCAACATTTTTAATCCATTTAATACAGTTTTTGGATCCTCGCCTCTAATACCACAGAAAACTGGATCTTGTCCATGGGGCGCTATCAATATTCGGTTATGGATATAATCGTAGCAGTTAAAGGTAGATGGATACATAGAACGGTCTAGGGCAATAACTTTTGAAAAATCAATCTTTCTAGGAGTATGAAGATTCTCTGATTTTCTATACGCTATTGCTTCAAATGTATAATCTGCATCTAAAAGACACCCTACCGCTGCAGTCGCTCCTACTAATCCTTGTCCATTACCATAAGCAAATGATTTCATATTATTTTTTTCAATTATTTTGAATGCTTTCTGTTTACTTAAGATATCAAACAATGCGAGTTTATGAAATTCTTGAATATCATGGGGAATTTCGAGACCTTCAAAAACAACAAGACCTGGATTTGCCCCATTGCCAATAAAAGAACATTGCTCTAATTCATTTCTTATGTCTTCTATTATGCTTTCTATATTATTGCTGTTAAGGGTTCTTAACCTAATACATACCGCACCATTTCCACGAGTTTTCCAAGGAATATTGGGATTCAATCTTATTAAAAGAGGGTAATCTAAAAATTTTACAGAATAATTTTTTTTTAAATTTGATATAATTTTAAAAGCTAAATGAGTAGTACATCTCCCATACCTTGAATCTGTATCATCAAAACCAATATGTAGAATATTTTTATCATCATTTGTACTACTATTCATCAATTTTTAGGTTTACTATCTTTATTAAATATTAGTTATATAAAATATTTAAAATTTTGAAATGATATATATTTCATTCATATTTTTAATAGATGCATACGTATAATTTATGGAATTTTTAACTACCGTAAAGATACGATATACTCAATTACTTATTTATATCCAATATAAATTAGTATATTGTAGTGGCCTTTAAAACATTAAATGACATTGATTTTGCAAAAAGAAATGGCCTCTTACCTGTAGTAGTTCAAGATAAGGTTTCAAAGAATATCCTTATGCTTGCCTATGTTAACAAAACTGCAGTTGAAAATACACTCAGAACTGGAAATGCATGGTTTTGGAGTACTTCTCATAATAAGTTATGGATGAAAGGTGAAGAATCAGGAAATATACAACCTGTTGATGATATTTTAGTTGATTGTGATTTAGATGCATTGATTTATGTAGTAAAATCCGAAAAACCGGCTTGTCACACAGGCAATAATTCGTGTTTTCACAATCTTTTACAAAAATAAAAAATTGCTAAATAATAGTTTAAATCCGATAAAATTTTTAAATAATGTTATTATAATAAAAATATATAATATTATTTTGTTTTAATATTCTATTTTTTTTCTTGTAGGGAATTATAGTAATACTAAACTTGTGCTTAGAGAACCTTATTTACAATGTTATTTTATTCAATTATCATAAATGGGAATAATACAGTCATTAAAATGTAGAGAATGTGGGAAGGAATATGAACCATTATTTAGATATGTATGTGAAGAGTGTTTTGGTCCACTTGATGTTAAATATGTTTATCCAGATTCAATAAGAAGAGATACTTTTGAATTTAGAGCAGAAAAAACATATTGGCGATATTTTGAATTATTGCCAATTAAAGATAAAAATAATGTTGTAAGTATTAACGCAGGATTCACTCCACTACAGAAAGCAATTAATCTTGGCAAAGATCTAAAAATGAAATCATTATTTATAAAAAATGATTCAGTTAATCCAACATTCTCCTTCAAAGATAGACCAGCCGGTGTAGCTATATCTAGAGCAAAAGAAACTAACCTTCAAGCAGTAGGATGTGCCTCAACCGGTAATCTAGCATCAGCTACTGCAGCACATGCAGCTGTAGCTAAATTGCCTTGTTATATATTTGCACCATCTAACTTGGAATATGTAAAGATAGCTCAAGCACTGTCTTATGGGGCAGAATTTGTTGCAGTTGACGGAACTTATGATGATGCTAACAGAGTAGCTTCTGTAATAGGTGATTCAAAAGGGATAGGTATAGTGAATATTAATATGCGTCCATATTATGTAGAGGGATCAAAAACACTTGCTTATGAAGTAGCTGAACAGCTTCATTGGAAAGTACCAGATTATTTGATAATACCAGTAGGCAGTGGTGCTATGTTAAATGCAATTTGTAAGGGATTTGAAGAATTAAATGAAATTGGATTAGTAGAAGATGTTTCTCACTTGAAGATAGTTGCTGCACAGCCACATGGTTGTTCTCCTATTGTTGATGCTTTTAAATCTAATAGTAATGAAATATTTCCTGTAGAAAAGCCTGATACAATAGCAAAAAGCCTTGCAATAGGTGATCCAGGAGATGGATTATATGTATTAAAACGATTAAAACAATATCATGGTTTTGCTGAAACAGCAAATAATAAAGAAATTATAGATGGTATATTAAAATTATGTAGAACTGAGGGTATTTTTACAGAACCTGCAGGTGGGGTATCTGTAGCTGTATTGCAAAAGTTACTTGATGAGGGAAAAATAGATCGAGATTCAAATGTGGTATGTTATGTTACTGGAAATGGACTCAAATCTATTGAGGCCATTACAGAAATATTACCTAAACCTTCAGTTATTAAACCAGATGTTCAACTAGTCTCTGCTATGATTAGATAATAACTAAAATGAATGAATAATATATGTGAAATACGAGTGATAGTGATAGATAATGGTTAATGTCGAGTTTATAATCCCATCTGTTTTGAATAAGGGATCTGGAGAAAAAAAAATATCATTAGAAGCTAATGATCTACAAGATGCTTTCGACAAGGTTTCCAATAGTTTAGGTGATGACTTCAAACGTAGGGTATTCGATCTAAATGGTAAACCACGGGCATTAATTAATATATATATAAATGGCAAAAATATGCGCTTTAACAAGAATGGAATGACTGCTTCGCTTAATGAAGGTGATTCTATTTATATCCTTCCAGCCGTAGCCGGAGGTTCAGATAAATCTACTTTAGAAGTTCACAAAGAACTAGACAGTAAGGATATTCAACGTTATTCTAGGCAAATAATGTTAGAAGAAATTGGATTTATCGGAATGGAAAAATTAAGAAATTCAAAAGTTTGTGTGGTAGGTGTAGGTGGTATTGGAAATCCTGTTGTAACCCAATTAACAGCAATGGGTGTTGGCAAGATCCGAATTGTTGATCGAGATGTAGTTGAAATATCTAATTTACATAGACAACACTTGTATACTGAACAAGATTTGGGCAAGGTTAAAGTTGAAGCAGCTATAGAGCATTTGAAAAAAAGGAATACAAATGTTGAGATCGAAGCACTTCCAATTTCAATCACTTCATATACTGCAGAAAATATAGTTAAAGGCTTTGATATTGTTATTGATGCTCTAGATAGTATTGATGCTAGATATGCATTAAATGATGCATGTATTAAAAATAATATTCCTCTTATTTATGCAGGTGCATTGGGAATGTTAGGCTCAATATGTACTATCCTTCCAAATAATTCTGCATGCCTTAGATGCATCTTTCCTGCATTATCTGAAGACGATATGCCAACATGTAGCACAGAAGGAGTACATCCATCCATTCTTTATTTAGTAGGAGGAATTCAAGTCTCTGAGGCAGTAAAACTATTATTGGGACAAAAACCAACTCTAGTAAATACATTATTATATATAGATCTTAATGAGTTGTCATTTGAGCGTATTAGTATGTTTAGACATGATGAATGTCCATCCTGTGGAAAAGAAAAGATAAAAGTAACCAACAGATTAGAAACAAAGAATAATCTTATAATTGAGGAGTTATGTGGAAGAGATCGAGGAAAAAGAACATATACTGTTACACCAATAGAAATGACATCGTCTATAAATCTAAATAAGATAGTACAAAATGCAGAATCGTTAGGCTATAATGTAAAATCCCTTGGAACATTAGGAATGACTGCAACAACCAATGACACTAATTCATCTCACCAATTATCAGTAAGTTTTATGACTAGTGGTACAGCAACTATTGTTGGGGCAAAGGATGAAAAAGATGCGATTTTTATTTACAATAACTTCATGAATATAGGCGATGACAAAAATTAAATAAATATAATAACGAGATTATTAACATATACACTTTTACAATATCTAACTAATTAGATAACAGTTATTGTGGTCACATTATAGTTTTTACGATATTATAGTTCATTACCCAGATTATGATTATATAAATATTCAATTAAATAATTAATTCTTATTATATTTTTCATTACGGTGAATAAATTATGAACATTTTTTTCTATTATTTTTATTTATACTATTTATTATGTTTTGCCCTTGATTCTTGATATTGACTTTTCGGTTTTCAAGATTTATATCCTTTTACCTTTTAATAATAATTTGAATATCTCAATACATCTAAAAGTGCATTAGATATAATTTATTAAACTATTGTTATTTGTCTAGGTATTTGTCAATATTTATCTGGTTTTGTATTTTAGATTGAAAAATTCCAATTTTATCCTTAAATTAAATTTTGGTATTTTGAAATTTGATTTAGATAATTGGTCTAACTAATTTTTTTATATAGGTAAATGACAAAAAAGTATTACCACTAAAAAATATAATTGATATTATTAGAACGATTAAATCTATCTCTCTAATATTTTGCTCCTACAGATTGCTTTTCTTCTTTCGATAACTCTCTGTATCCATTTTTATCTATGATTACTACATTAATTCCATCTCCAGTTCCAGCGTTCCTTCTTATAGCTGCTGCAATAGCTTCCAATGCTATTTTATAAGCATCGATTACGCTCATATTTTCCTTGAATTCCGATTCTAAATAACCATAAGCTACTGGTGAACCACTACCAGTCGAAATAAATTTCTCTTCCGTTAAGGATCCAAATAAATCAATATTATATATCTGACCAGGACCTAAACCATCATACCCAGCCATGATAATCTGAACATAATAAGGAAAATATCTCTGGTTAAACAAAATATTAGAACATAATCTAGCTGCAGATTGAACCGGAATGTATCGTTTGTTGGATATTCTGTAAATATTGGCATTATATCTCATCGTATCCACAAGATTCTGCGCATCTGCTACACCTCCAGCTATAGTCATACCAAGATGGTGATCGACTTTTTGTATTTTCATAACATTTCTATCTGCAATAAAAAAACCTGCACTAGCTCTAGTATCTGCAGCAAGTACAACACCATCAACACACGAAAGTGCACATGTAGTAGTACCCTTTTTAATCTGTTCTGCAATATTCTCGGAATATCTATTATCTTGAAAATGCATATTGATCAAGAATAATCAAATTACTACTAATAAGTATTTTTTCATTCCATACCTCTCTACAACATATGATTATATTTTACTTCTTAGTATACCATAAACATGTCTTCTTTATTTGAAAAAATATGGGAAAATCATATAGTTTATACAGTAAAAAATAATGATTCAGTCAATTCTGGTTCTTCTTTATTATATATAGATCGTCACTTGATTCATGAAGTTACCTCTCCTCAGGCGTTTGATGGAATACGATCTAATGGAAGGAGGGTTAGACGTCCTGATCTTACTTTTGCGACTATGGACCACAATGTACCAACAACTAGTAGAAATCTACCAATCGCTGATCAAATTTCTGAAAACCAGATAAGAACATTAAGTGAAAATTGTCGTGAATTTGGAATAAAATTATTTGATTTAAATCATCCGAATCAAGGAATCGTACATGTGATTGGTCCAGAACTTGGTATTACTTTACCGGGTACAACAATTGTCTGTGGTGATAGCCATACTTCCACGCATGGTGCTTTCGGAGCTTTTGCATTTGGAATAGGTACAAGTGAGGTAGAACATGTTCTCGCAACTCAATGTTTATGGTTAACTAAACCAAAGACAATTGCAATAAATTTTATGGGAAAACCTAAAAATTCACACGCAATATCCTCAAAGGATATGATACTTTCTTTAATACGTAAAATTGGTATTGGTGGAGGAAAGGGCGGAGTTCTTGAATATCAAGGAGAAATCATCAAAAGTCTTTCCATGGAACAAAGAATGACAATTTGCAATATGTCTATTGAAGCTGGTGCTAGAGCAGGATTGATTGTTCCTGACGACGTAACTTTCGACTATCTCCGTGATAGAGAGTATTCGCCAAAAGGAGAAATTTATGAAAAGATGGTCGATGATTGGCGAAAAAATCTTACAACTGATAATAATACTAAATTTGACAGAATTATAGATATAGATATTAAAAATCTAGCTCCTCAAGTGAGTTGGGGTACAAATCCCTCAATGACTGTAGATGTTACTGAGGTAGTTCCAAATCCAGATGAATTTGCCAAAGGAAATGAAGACGAAAAAAATGCTGCTATTCGTGCATTAGAATATATGAAATTAAGGCCTGGAATTCCAATCACAGATATTCATATCGATCGGGTATTCATAGGTTCTTGTACTAATTCAAGGATAGAAGATCTTATTGAAGCGTCAATTGTAGTAAAAGGAAAAAAAGTGTCTCGAAACGTCCGTGCATTGATTGTTCCTGGTTCTCAGTCTGTCAAGCTACAGGCCGAGAAACTTGGGTTAGATAAAATTTTTAAGGAATCCGGTTTTGAATGGAGAGATTCAGGTTGTAGTATGTGTCTCGGAATGAATCCAGATATTTTGTCATCTGGAGAAAGATGTGCAAGTACATCAAACCGTAATTTCGAAGGAAGACAAGGTAAAGGAGGTATCACACATTTAGTGAGTCCAATCATGGCAGCTGCAGCAGCTATAGAAGGTCATTTCGTTGATGTACGTGAATTATTATAAATATATACAACTCTGAGAAGATTGTTATGAAACCATTCAATAAATTTACGAGTAAATTTATTCCTTTTCCATTTGTAAATATTGATACAGATCAAATAATTCCCAAACAATTCCTTAAACTAACTCAAAAAACTGGTTTCGGGAAATATCTTTTCTACGATTGGCGTTACGAGAAGGATGGTCAACCTAAAAAAGATTTTGTATTGAACAAATCTAAATATTTAAATCGCCATATTTTGCTTACTTTGGATAATTTCGGTAGTGGTAGTTCAAGAGAACATGCAGTTTGGGCTCTTTCTGATTATGGATTTAAGGCTATTATTTCAACTTCATTTGCAGATATTTTTTATAGTAATTGTATCAAAAATGGTTTATTACCAATAACTTTGTTGAAAGACCAAATAAATTATTTCTTCAAAAATGAAGAACTTTCGGTAGAAATAGACCTAGAGAATCAAGAAATAAAATTCATGGAGTATGGTATTAACAAGAAATTCAAATTCCAAATAGATAGGTCAAAAAAAATGATGTTAATGGTAGGGTTAGATGAAATTGGAATGACACTACAGTTAGATTCAGAAATAACTAAATACGAAAAAAATAAAATTAATTTTCTACCATAATATAAATTAATAAATTTCAACTATTTTTAGTATTCTTCTAATCTTTCAAAGACAATATTTTCTTCATAGTCACAAATTTTGATGTTATGACTAATTTTTAGGTTTTCAACTTTACTATTAATGAAATAAATAACTTGGTTCATAAAATTATTTGCTACTATTATAACTTCCTCTTTTTTATTTTTCTGCAAAAAATCCATTAAAGAATTAACAAATGTAGGATATTGTTCTGCAAGACTGTGTGAATCATATTCATAAGAACTAAGATTTTGAGATGCAGGAAAAATATCTGATACTTCTGATGGAATTATTCCCAAATATGGATTATAAGAAAAAATTTCTGATTTAGGAAATTTATTTTTTAGTTGACTATATGCCTTTGAAGTATAAAATGGATGAATTTTTGTTTCTGGATATAAAATAATTATAAATTTCTCTATCGGTTTGTATTTTGTAATCATTTCTCTAAATCTTCTAGCTTCAGGTCTATATTGATCGTAAGGTTCATTAAAATAAATCGCTTTTTTTTTGAATATTGAAGTACCATAATCTAAATTATCAAAATTTTTTAATAATCTTACAGCTTCCATCAATTTTGGGTGACAATGAGCTTTACTCATTATATATTCCCATAATCTTCCTTCTAATATAGCATTTTTTACAGAATTGACTTCTGTTTTCAAGACATAAAGATTATGTTTTGCAAGTTCAATCGTACGTGATATTTCGTCTAAGCTCCCTAATTCTTTTGGAGTAAAGCAATTGCATATGGAGCATGAACAAGGGAAGAAGGAAATTTCATCTAACCTTGCAGTTCCATTAGGATGTAGATATCTATTATCTCTTGCGTACAAAATATATGATGCAGAGTCAAACATATCACAACCAAGTGCAACAGCTAAAGGGATAGTTAATGGATGTCCGGCTCCAAACAAATGGATTGGTTTAGAAGGAATTACCTTCTTTAAAGCGTAAATAATTCTAGACAGTGTAGCAAATTCATATGCTTCCATTAGTTCTACTGGACTACCTAAAGCCATCAGATTAAATCCCATTTTATCGAAACTTAAAGCAGATCTTTCTACTAAATTCAAATGTTCTGCACCTTGAACTGGTCCAGCCCAAACTATATCTATTCTACTATTTTCCTTATGTTGATTAGCAGATTTGTTTTTTTCTATTATTTTCCATGTTTCTTGAACATTTTTTATAGTTTGATTAACATTTTCTAATGCATTATTATAATCAAGTCCATAACCTGTAGGTTTATCTAATGGTACTGCAATATCCGTTCTAATATCTATTTCAAATTCTGCCATTTCTGTTGGTTTAACTTTTACTTCTCCATATTCTAAAACCTGATAACCTCCAGAATCAGTCATTACAATATCGTCAAAATTAATTATTTTATGGATTCCTCTTTTTTTTGCTTCATCTCCATAATATTTCCATGCTATATACGCATTTGTAATAACAGCTTTATATCCTATTTTCTTAATAAAATTGATATCTATTAATTGTTTAACCGGATGAATTACTGGAATAAAGACTGGTGTATCTAAAATACCATGCATAGTTTCAAGTTTTCCTATTCGTCCACATAGGTCATTATATCTGACCTCAAAAGACAACTTTATTTTTTGGTCTCCCTTATAAATTCATCATAAATAGCTTTTATCCTATCAGCAGCAAGACCGCCTCCTTCTTCTATGCCATTTTGAGTTACTTTTATCTTATCCATGACTATTATAGCACCCACATCTTCTCTTACTTTCACTAAACCGGGAAATACTCTAGAAAATCTTTCTGCAAGTGCTTTTAAATCAAATGGTTTTTCCATTAATTTGATCTCTTTTACAAAAGATCCATTTACGATAATTTTTATAATTCCCCCAGATTCTAGATCGTCTAATACTACATCCAATCTTTCATTTATACCATTTAATGTTCCAACGTATGTTTTCCCGTCAGATGTTTCAATGGAAATTTTCTTTCCTAAAAATTGAATACATTCCTCTCCAAATTTTCTAAATGCTACTGACAAACTAGTTCGATTGTGGTTATTATGTCAGGTATATATAACTTGAATCTTCTTCAAATAAATAGAACTATTAAATTAAATTTAATACTCCAAAAATCTTTGAGTATCTCCATTTTTATATACAACATCAAGCCAATCAATATTGCCCCATGTTCTTTTTGATTTATTTTCATACATATTAATGATATTTTTTATTGTTTCCTCAGGAGTATTAACAGTTGTATCAACTTCTGCAATCTTTTTTTCCCCAAAAACTTTTAATGTATCATAAAAACATATTCCTAATATCTCACTAGCAATATTTTCTTGGATTTTTGTATTAGAATAATTTCTTTTTGAATACTCGAAAAATAGTGAATATGGTGATCTTCTTAATATTGTAACAAAATCAAGTTCTTTTTTATTTATTATATATGGAAGAAGATGTCCAACAATTATTATTTTTTTTTTAATAACTCAATCCTAATTAGCTGTCTTGTTTTTTGCAGATCTACCTCTATTAATTTGAAATCATTTTTTCTAATGAACGTATTATTAGAAATAATTATCTGATTGATATCTACTATTGACAAATTCATTTTCTCTGATAGTAGTTTAGAAATAGTATGTTTTCCAACTCCCGGATTTCCAGTAATTCCTATTTTAATCATATATTCTTAACCAGAACATACACAAAATTAAAAAACTAGTTAATCAAAATATAAAAAAAAAGATTTTAAATTGTACTTTTTTTAACCTTCTTCCCAGCCCTTATCAAATACACCGTTTTTGTGTAATGGTACGGGTTGGCCTGGAGTATATTCCATTGGTCTCATCCAGAATATGGCATGTGTTGGGCAAACTCCTACACAGGCACCATCAGAGATACATCTTTCTGGATAAAAGACAAATGCCTTACCTCTTTTCCAGCCCTCTACTGGTTTTACTCTAAGAACATCTGGACCAAGAGCAGTACAAATTTCTACACAAAGTGCACATCCTATACATCTTTGCTCATCAACATCTGGAAGTATTGCAATTGTCATTCAATATTTCACTAAGGGTCCGATATTTGCGAAACTATTTAAACCCTCTGTCAATATCAAAACAGTGTTATAATTAGACTATTATTAAAGTAATGATTACAAAATTAAAATTATATAATAAAAAAATAAGATTAATATAAAAATCTGATTATTATTTATTCATTCTTAGTACATCAACCTGACCACTATGTAGCCAGTCTTTTAATTCTTCATGAGATGGTTTTGCATCATGTTTCCCTGCCAAGTGTAAATGAAGAAGGACATAATTAACTTGGTTCAAAAGGGGTTTGTTATTTTCATCTCCTTTGCGTGCCTTTTCCTTTAAATCTGCTGGAACAGTATTCCACCAATCATTAAAATTTCTACCCATAGTATGTCTTAATACAATAGATTAATAAGCCTTTTGGGTTTTTTAAACAGCGTTATAATAGCATAAATTATTTACTTTACCTTTAAATCATAATCTATAATAAAATATAATGTATATATTTATGTTCAAATTTGTCTTTTACACTAAATGATATTCTGAAAGCCAATACTCAGTATAAACAATTTAAATTACAAGAGCATCCTATGCATCACGAAAGATTTATTTTTCCGTTATTTTCAGGAACGTATTTTTGTTATAGGAAGATAGATATTTTACGAATCGTTGCAATTGCAAAGACTTTTTCTCAAAATCCTACCTTTGTTGATATTGGATGTGGAAATGGTGACTTTTTAAGAAAAGTTAGAACATATTTACCAAATGCTGTAGGCATAGAGCAAAACTCGACATTATTTTATATATTAAACAAACAAAAACCTGCTTACATTAGCTCCTGGCCATTGGAGCTTTTAGATATTGAAAAGTATTACTTTGATATTGCATTCATAGGTTGGATGCAACCAGGAACAGATTTTCGTGCTCATGTATCTAAGATGTCAGGATGTATAATTACTACTTTTGATTCTGGAGGACAATGTGGAATAAACGGTGGATGTGAATACGAAGAGTTTGGTTTCCAAAAAATAGCATCATGGAGAACCCCATCATGGATCGATGTAAATACAGAACTAATGAATAAATTTTATTCAGATCATTTAAAATCTAACTTAAATTTCTTATCCAACCTACGTACAGCTAATAATCTCTGGTATGTTTATTCTAAACCAAAACAATCGGCAAAAATTATAAATTCATTAAAAAATCACTTTCTAACAGAAGAAAAAAATATGATTTATTCTAAAAAACGTTATGATTTTGAAGACTTATTAGATGCATCAGGATTTCATTATGGTGAAAAGCTATTATTACAGTCATCTAAAAGGAATCTTTGGAAAATAGAATTTCATGAATAATAGAATAAATTAACTATTTTACTTTTTAGGAGTACTCCGGTAGTATGTTAAGATAATATGAGAAAGATAATACAAAAAGATTGAGGTATAACATACTCAATATCGGTACAAATCTAGAAACTTAATCAAAGTCTGTCTTTATCAATCATATAAATACCAAATAATTTGAAGGTTAAGGAAAGTATTGTAAAAACTTTTAGAACACATATCATCAGATTTAGAAGGTTCCAGAGAGTAGATCGTCTGAGAAAGGATAGAGTAAACGCTTACATATCAAAAAAGGAAGTACTAATTAAGTAGCTGATGTTGTTATTGTTGTAATGAAGGCTCACTTTTTGTAGCATGTTTTAAGCTCTACTTGGTTTATTCGGCTCAGAGGTATTTAGATACGCATTATCAATACATAACAAAACTATAGACTACAAATAAGGTAAATCATTAATCTTAAATGACTATTCCCTGACTATGATATTATATTTACACATCAATTAGATCAGCTAGAAAAAGATTAAAACTATCAAAATACAAGAAATAATAGGACAACTCAATGATATATACTTCTTACATCGATAGATATTAATTATATTATTCAATGATAGGAAGTTAATACAATTATTTAATATTGTAGAAATAAGAATGAACGTTATTACGAATTTAATTTTGTTATTTAGTACAGCAACAGCAATATTTCTTTCTCTTTAAATCTGATCATGATCTTTGGAGAAGATTATTTAGCGAAAAAAGTAGAAAACACTATTCAAAATGATAAATGAGTTTACATAAGATAATTCTTTAGGTGCATTAAATTTGATGGAAAAAGGAGAAGAAAAATATAGATGTATTGACCTGTTAGATACTGCAGGTCAATTAGATAGGAAAGAACTTATAACGAAATATAGAGAATGAAATAATAAATAAGAATTACTAATTTTTTTAGCTACAAACTGTCATTTGTTTTACTATCTAACTTTATTTTTATATATTGATAAATTTATTGTGTTAAGTATACAAAACAATAATTGAAATAATTAATGATCTTAAAACAAGTCAAATATATAATTATATAAAGGATAAGTAGGAAATTAATAAATTGGATATACCTTTAAAAATTACTGTTAAAATAATTTCTGATAGGTGATAGTTATAGCAATTTCTAACCATATAATAAATATACTATTAATTTATTATCAATATAATAGAATATTTTATTTTTTTAATTTAAGATATTAATTAGTAGACACTATTATATTCACCTTCAAATTTTGTGTATTAATTCTCTAGAAGTCATATCTTGAGATAGGATTAAAAACCTGTAGTCTATTTACTTTATTTTTTTAAATAGATACCAATTCATTTCAGAAATATATGTTATAATAAATTAGATTTTTATTGATGGCTTTATCTAATTCGTGCTACTTAGAGTTATCTTTAAGATATTTATAATACCTCTTTCATAAAAGTTAAACTAAAGAATTAACCGACATTATATGCTGTTTGGAAGCAAATTATATGTAGGAATCTGAGGTGTAACCTATGGAATACTAGTAAGTTGTATACTACCTAAATAAATTTTAAAGTAGGACAGGTTAATTTATCTATATCACTAAAAATATAAAAATAGATAGAATTTCATCAATATTTTTTAAAAATTAATTGGTTTAGTTATAGCTCCTTCTGAAGATGATTTGACTAGTGATGCATATTTTGCAAGTACTCCAGTTTTATAATGTGGTTTTATTGGTTTCCATTTTTTCACTCTTTTCATATATTCTGTTTTAGATATCAGTAAATCTATTCTTCCTTTCCTTACATCAATTGTTATTTTATCACCATTTTTTACTAATCCTATAGCACCACCTAACATCGCTTCTGGAGAAACATGTCCTATCATCAACCCTCTAGTTGCACCTGAAAACCTACCATCAGTAACCATTGCAACTTTTTCTCCTAGTCCCTGTCCTACTAAAGCAGCAGTTACTGCCAACATTTCCCTCATTCCTGGTCCACCTTTCGGGCCTTCATATCTTATAATAACAATATCTCCTTCCACAATTTCCTTCTGCGCAATTGCTTTGAAGGCATCTTCCTCATTTTCAAATACTTTAGCTATGCCGATAAATTTAGTTATATTCACTCCAGCAATTTTTACTACAGCACCTTCTGGAGCTAAAGAACCTCTCAAAATTTTGATAGTTCCTTCACTATGCAAGGGTTTATCAAATGGCCTTAAAATATCTTCATTAGGAGTATTTTTTGTAAATACTTCTAAATTCTCTTTCATACTTTTCCCTGTTACTGTAAGTGTTTTTCCATTGATTAATCCTTTTTTTAATAAATTCTTTAACACTATAGGAATACCTCCAATTTTATCCAAATCAAGCATTACATATAATCCGCCAGGTCTCATGTTGACGACATGAGGAGTACGTTTTCTAATTCTTTCAAAATCTCCTAGAGTAAGCTTAACGCCAATTTCTCTAGCTATTGCTAACAAATGAAGAACTGCATTAGTCGATCCTCCTAAAGCGTTTATAATCGCTATTGCATTTTCAAAAGATTCAAAAGTCATTATGTCTTTGGGACATATATGATTTTCTAATAGATTATGAATCTTATTTCCAGTCTCATAACAAAATTGGTTTCTTCTTTTACTTTCTGCTGGAGGAGAAGCACTTCCTGGTAACGACATTCCTAAAGCTTCACTCACAGATGCCATTGTGTTTGCAGTATACATTCCACCACAAGAACCTGCGGAAGGACATGCTACGTTTTCTAATTGGATTAACTCTTCCAATTTCATATTCCCAGCTTCGTACGAACCAACTGCTTCATATACATCCTGTATAGTAACGTCTTTATTATTCCAATTTCCAGGCATAATAGTTCCGCCATATACAAAAATTGATGGAAGGTTTAATCGTGCCATTGCCATTAATGTTCCAGGGAGGCTTTTATCACAACCCGAAATTCCAACCAAGCCATCATACTTGTGTGCTCTCATCATTATCTCTATAGAATCTGCAATTATTTCTCTGCTGACTAGAGAAGCCTTCATTCCTTCATGACCCATAGCTATTCCATCAGAAACTGCAATTGTGGTAAATTCCCTTGGAGTACAATTAGAATCTGTTACTCCTTTTTTTGAAAATTGTGCAAGCTTACCTAAATGTATGTTACAAGGTGTAGCTTCATTTGATGTAGAAGATACACCAATAAGAGGTTTATTTAGATCTTGGTCATTCAATCCCATTGCTTTGTACATTGCTCTGTGTGGAGCTCTTGAATATCCATCTAGTGTCTCTCTACTAGGCAGTTCCATTAAAAAAAGGATCTAGTATTATATTTTTATACTCTTTGATTTGTTTAGAATAATTTAGTCTATAACATGCTCATAAAATAATCTTATCATCTATTCTATAAAAGCTGTAATCTTAATAGTATCAAATCCCTCAATCTTGAATATAGTTTCGCACATTCCACATGGAGCATTACCACTTGTCAAATCGGACGCAGATATTTCATCATTCTGATATTCACATTTTGGACATTTAAATGACACAGATACACTAAAATCTTCTATATTCATCGCTTCTGCCATATTTTAAAAGATAGGACAGGATAGTGATATTTAAAATTGGCTATTTATAGTAAATCATCTAACTCACTCTAACCTTAATATTTACGCTCGTACAATGGTTGATTCTTATGAGGATTGAAAACTTTCAGGCGAATATATATTATAAACAATATAAATAAATGGTTTTTTGTATCTGAAATTCCATTTGTTTTAAAATATTGTATAAAAATATATTTGTATTAATGATTTAATGATTTAAGACTTCTAATCATAGCATAACATGGTCAATCAAAAAGAGTTATTCAATTGAAAAACAATAAATTGTTTGCTTGACTAATATCAAGGAATAAATAACATTATCATCTTAAAATAGAAAATTATTATGAATTACTATCAGGATAATTCATGCATATTCTGTTCAATTATTAAAGGTAATATTAAAGGAATAATTGTTTATCAAGATGATAAATTTTTAGCAATAATGGATAAATATCCTATAACAACTGGACATACTTTAGTTATTCCAAAGAAACATTATGATACAATACTTTTTATGCTACCTAACGAAGTTGGAGAATTATATTCATTAGTAAGTATAATAGCAAAAGCCGTAGTATCAGCTATCTCAGCAGATGGATTTAACATAGGACAAAATAATGGAAGGTCTGCAAATCAAATTATTCCACATGTACATGTTCATATTATACCCAGGTTTAAAAATGATAATCCTAATGGAAGATGGCCAACACGTTATATAGCTAGTGAAATTGAATTATTGAGTTATTCAGAAAAAATAAAAAATAATTTAGATGACTCATTATTATCTAGTTTTAATTAAATTAGATTTGTAGAAACGAACAAAACAGAAACATTGTAAAATTAATTTTTAAACATGCAAACCAATTTATTAGATTAGCAAATCATTTTTTGCATTCTTGTTTCCACAAGGATTATTTTTTTTACTATATTGAAGATTTATCTTTATTCCTATGTCAGTAAAGATGTTTGATAGTTAAAAATTCATGTTACTTTTTTTATTAATAGTATATCATAGCAATTCCTATCATCAATAGGTCAATGTGATACTTTCCTCACGTAAGCATTCATTGGTAACTTGTAATAATAATTTCTTTTTTTCATATAAACTTCATGTATATTTAAGTAACTTCTCTAATAAATCATTTATGATATATCAATGCTCTCTTGATTATTACCTTGATCGCACTCAAAAAGGTCGCATTCAAAATTATAATTCATCCAAATTCTTACTCAGAAATTGATAAGAATTTATTGAAAAAATATTCTATAGTTTCTATTGTTAATATAATTAATTAAAATATACTCTCATGTATACTATTAAACTTATAAATTAATCTTGATATATAACTTTATAATTTTGTTTGTAATAAATCTAGCTCATTATCTAAGTTCCTATTACATTATAACTAATATCTTATAAATTTAATAAGAGACTCTTTTGTAATTTTTCTAATTTACATAATATGACTGAAACAATATCTCTAAATAGGTTAAGAATAGTTAGTTAGGTTAAAAATTACAAATTCTTATTTTTTAATACACAGAATTTATTTAATCATACTATTTCGTTTATAATAAAATAGATAATATAAATATCGTTTTATAATTATATAAATATTTAATGGATATATAAGATACCATCTAATCACAAAAAGGTTTGAATTAATAAATATTTACTTGAAAAGATCACAAATCATTTAAATTTTATCATATTTATACCTCCAATATACTTTTGCAGAACATCTGGAATTATAATTCCATCAGAAGATTGATAGTTTTCTAGCAAAGCTACCAATGTTCTCTGAGTTGCGACTAACGTACTATTTAACGTATGAACTAATCTAGTTTCTTCACTTATCTTATCTCTAAATCTAACTAATAGCCTTCTAGCCTGATAATCAGTACAATTTGAACACGATACTATTTCTCGATATTGTTTCTGTGCAGGGATCCAAGCTTCTATATCGTATGTCTTAGCAGAAATCTTGCCTACATCAGATGAACACAATAGCACAACTCTATATGGTATTCCTAGTTTTTTGTAAAACTCTTCTGCAATACTTAACATACGTTCATGTTCTTCCCAAGACTTTTCAGGACGACTAAAAACAAATTGTTCAATCTTGTCAAAATGGTGTACACGAAAAATTCCTTTCATATCTTTACCATGCGCTCCTGCTTCTTTTCTAAAACATGGACTAACTCCAGCATATCTTATAGGTAATTTTGAACCTTCTAAGATCTCGTTCATATGCATCGAAACCATGGCATGTTCAGATGTACCAATCATAAATAGATCTTCACCTTCAATTTTGTATATAACATCCCTAAAGTCTTCTAATATGACAGCTCCTTCCATTGAATTTTTTCTAATCATGTATGGTGGTTGTAGCAAGGTATATCCTCTTTCATATAGAAAATCTAAAGCAAAACTAATCAATGCTTGGTTTATTCTTACCAATTGATCTTTAAGAAAATAAAATCTAGAGCCAGATATTTTAGAAGCTCTATCAATATCAATCAAGTCTAAATTATGACCTATGTCAATGTGATCCTTTATTGGATAGCCAAATTGCTTAATTGTTCCATACTTTCTGATAATAACATTATCAGTTTCTGACTTTCCAATAGGTACAGATTCATGAATTAAATTTGGAAGTAACATAATATACCTTTTAAATTTTGAATCTACATCCAATATTTTACTTTCAAGTGATTTGATTCTGTTTCCAATCTGATTCATCAATTTAATGTCTTCTGATATATCTTGTTTATTTCTTTTTTTAGAAGATATTATATTTGCAATATTATTTTTTTTATGTCTTTCTTCTTGTAATTCTATTATTAATTTTCTACGTTTGCTGTCATTTTCAAGCAAATCTTCTATTGGAAATTTTACATCTCTTTTTCTTAACATATCAGTTACTTTATTTATATCATTTCTTAGAATTTTAGGATCAATCATGATCTATCACTTTTTTAGCAATTGAAATATGATTTAATATTTCATCTATTGTATTTATTAAAGTTGTAATATTTGTGGATTCTATATCGATAATAAGCACATTTTTACTAGACGACATTTCTAAGTTAAGTCCATTTGGAAAATTAATATTATCTGGCAGTAACGCTTTCATAATTACATCCTTTTCTTTATTTCTTGAAAACTCTACCTCAATATTAACTGATATTTTAAAAATTTTTTTCCCCATATTTTCATATTAAGATAATCTTTTTCTAATCGAAGAAGAAAATTCTTCAACTCTAGAGAAAGGAATATTAATTATGACTTCATCACTAGAATTTTGAAGTTGATTATTATACGTTAAATATCCTTGTAATATATATTCTAGTTCTTTTGTATTGTAATCAATACCTTTCTTAATATAAAATCTATATGTATCATTATTCGTTAATGTTCTTAAAAATAGCAACTTTTTTTTAAAAGAAAGAGATTCACTTAGTATCAAAGAAATATCATTAATTATTTCTTCATTTAGTATTCCTTCACCATGCACAAAAACAATAGAATCTTTATCAAAAATCCGCCATTTTTCTGTAAATATTCTTTCAAGTGAATTCATGATATTTATCTTATAATCAAAAACTAATTTTTCAATTTCTGTTAATGTATTGTTTCTTTCTCCCATACAAATACCTATAGCTAATCCAGTTTTTTTATAATTAATACAAGATTTAATTGCAAAAACAAATTCCATTGCATTTTTTAATATACTATTTCTATCTTCTTTTATAAATTCAAATATGTATCCAATTAGACTATTAGATATATTTTCAATATAGTTATTCATATCGTCATTTCTAGAATGAGATAAAAATATAAATTTTGTAATAGCGTCCAGTAGCATATTCTTTTCCTCCTCTGAAATTTCTGCAAATGTTCTTATCCTTCTACCTCTATTCATAACTATTCCAGCATTCTTTAAAATTTTATAGCAATTTTCTTTATTCCAAGTAATTCCTTCAATATAAGGAGAAATATTGTATGCTAATGCTTCATGTAATGATTTATGGTCAAGGTTGTTAAAAATCAGACCAGTTCTCATATTTAAAACTCCTATTGATAAAGCACTGGATGCAATTTCTGCGTTCAATCCGATTAAAGATTTTTTTGGTCCTGAATTTTGTTTTTCTGCTAAAGCAGACACTATCACTAAAGGTGATAATTTCTTATTTTCTCTCGCAATTTTTTCTGAAAGTAAAAATGTCACTCCGCACGAAGTTATTTCTCTATTTCCATCAATGCCATATAAATAAGGATTAATTATCTTTTCTTGATATTCTTTTATTTGTTCTTTGGAAATTATATCATGACTTATTATTATAAATTTATTTTTAAATAAATTGTTAATTTTTGAAATTTCTTTAGAATTAAAATCAATAAAAATATTTAAATCGTGGTTTTCTGCAAATATTTTTGACAGTACATCAGAATCTAAGTCAACTTCTAACCTAAATGTAAACCTCGTATTAGATTTTAGTAATACATATGAAATAAGACTTCCAGCCGTAATTCCGTCGCAACTCTTTCTCGCAACTACTATTATGTCTTTCTCAACAAATTGATTGAGCTTCTCTATAATAGTCTTAAGAGCTGTATCAAAGTCATTTTTAACCATTATTATCTATTCTAATTGTGCAATAATTGCTGAGTATTTCCAATTTGCGGGTATTTTACTACTCTTCTTGTAATACTTTGAAATTCTGTGAATTTTAGATTCTATTAATTCAAGAGATCGAATATTTCTATGATCACTATTATGTAACTTAAGGTGTTTCTGAAGGCCCAATGCTTTTTGTACCAATTTATTTAAATCTTCTGGCATTGGTTGTGCAATATCATTTTCATTCAGAATCTGAGTAATGGACTTTCCAAGAATAGGTTTTACTAATGGTATTGCATATTCATCTCTAAGGTGTAAACCAATTTCGCTAGGAGATAACCCATCTTTTGATAATTTAAGTATAATTTCTACTATTTCTTTTGGTTTGAGTTTTATCCAACTTGGCGCATCTTTAATAGCAGGTCTAGTTGAATGAGACTTACCATGAGTATGAGCATGAGTACGAGCCATATTGATATTTATTTTTTTACATATCTTAAATGTTACTTAATTAACATTTAACATAAAAAAAGTTAAATAATTGAATCTGAAAAGTGATGTATAGTATGAACAAGTCAAATATTTTGATGATGACTGCAATAGTATTATTGATGGGTGCCGTCCTAACCTTCAACGGATTTCATTATGCCTTCGCTCAAGGGTACACCGGTGGTGCAGAAACTGATGCATCTTCTATTGAAGAACAATTAAAACTAGCCCAAGAAAAAGTTTCAAATGCACAACAAACTGGAGCATATGGTTCAGGTACTTCAATGGTTAGTGGTGATTCAATGCAAACAGCTATATTCATTGGTGTCCTTATAGCAATCTTTGGTGGAGTTGCAGCAGCCTTCTTTGCAATGAGTAGAAGTAGACAAAGAGAACCAGCAAGATACTAATTTTTTTATCCATTTTTTTTATTATATTAAAATAAATACAATTTTTAAAAATTAATCCTTACTTCCTAAAATTTCTAAAATACCAAAATGTATATATCATAGACTTTGATTGCTATATGCTATGGTAGTAGGTGCTATCACCAATCTCAGTGCAATGGTTAGTAATGTCTTCAACAGTCTTATTCAACAGATAGGTCCAAGCTATGATCCGCTGTTCTACGATGTTATGGTGTATATATTTGGAACAATATTGTTTGCTGTCTTCCTCCTTGGAGTAATTTCTTTCTGGCTTCGAAGAAAAGGACTTGGCGGTCAATCAGGAAAAGAGAGATGGACTCAAGAATTAGAGAAGTATTTTGAACGAGAACAGATTGGTTTAATGCCAGACGAAAAACATCACTGGTAAACTATTAATTTACCATGGTAAAATTATAAACCCAAGCTTATTCTTTTTTTATTTTACTTTTTTTCTTATAATAATATATATATTTAACATATAATATAATTAATGAACTAGATTAATAATTTTTATTCTATATTTGTATAATATAACTTAATATAGTTAAAACTCATTTCTAAATACAATTATTATTAACATTTTCACTTACTCTATTTCCTGTTTATATATTTGTAGCAAATAGGGAATCTTTTTAATTCCTTTTTGAGTAAAAAAAAAGTATAAAAAACAACTAAGTCATGAACGTATCGATATAAAAATATGTTATTATTATATGCACTATGTATTGCTTGAAAAAATATTAATCAATAATTTAATAATTAAATAGTAAGACAAAAAAAAATAGGTTATTTTAAATTACTTGCCAGGGCCTAGTAGCAAAAGTTACTCCCAATCCAGCTCCAATTAATATTACTTGATACCATACATTTTCCCATGGTACTGGTTTCAATATCGCTTCTCCTGAAACTTGAACAGTTTGTCCCGGACCCAATCCTGGACCTACAGTTGCAACATTAAGTTGTGTATGTACATGATAAATTCCAGGCTCAAGAGCTTTTGCAGTTACTGTATATGGAACTGTAGCTTGTGGTTGAATCTCAAAAACGTTTCCTGGAGGATCTCTTGATGTAAACTCCCATCTATTACCAGCGTTTGTGGATTCACTAAAAAGTGATATCCATGCTCTAAGTGGTCTATTAACCAAGCTCTGCAATTGTCCAGTTACTGTCAATTCTTCACCTGTTTGTAGTGTTTGTGCTGAAAATGCTTCATCTTGTATTCTTACGAATCTACTTTGAAGCTGAGCTTGAACACCATGACCTTCCGCGTCTTCGATAGGAATAAGGGTAATTGCAGTGGACATCACAATAACTATTGCAATAGTTACCGCTAATGCACTTTTCATCATATTCGTATACTAGGGAAGATGAATAACATGGATATATGTTTTGCTGTTTTTTCTTTAACTCTTACATATGTAAATCAAGATAAATCTATATTATTTAAAAAAATATACCAAATTTATAGACATATTGAACATTGAAATTACATAACATAAATAAATAGCAAAATTTAAAAGGGCTGATTGAATCATTAATATTAAATGACTTTACCAAAAGGATACAGTAGCGATGGAAGAAGAGTAGATGGTGGAAATCGTGATGAGATAGAACGAATGATTGGCCGTAGAGTCGAAAACATGAAAGGAATCTATGTTCTTGGTTTCATATTATGTTGGATTGCGACTGCAGGTGGAGTATATGTTGGTGTAACTGTTTATCCATGGGCATATCCGTTACCCAGTGGGATTTACGCGTTATCTGTGCTGACTGTTATAGAGGTATTAGGTTTTATATTTATAATGAAGATTGCAGGCGAAAAACCAGTCCGTCCATAAACACTTTTTCCATTTATTTTAATTTTTTATTTTAATAACTAAATTTTAAATTTGCTACATAATTTAATATACATATTATTTTGAATAAAAAAAATAAATTTTATATACAACTTTCAAGCGTAGGTTGTTAATGGTCTGGCTACGACGTACAACGCACTATCTATTCATAGTAGTCGTTGCTGTTAACAGTACATTATTGACAATCAATGCGGGTGACTATATCTTCTATACCGATTGGGCTTGGACTTCATTTGTCGTGTTTTCTATTTCACAATCCACTATGCTTGTGGTAGGAGCGATTTATTATATGCTATTCACAGGAGTTCCAGGTACCGCTACATACTATGCTACAATTATGACTATATATACATGGGTTGCAAAAGGTGCATGGTTCGCTTTGGGATATCCATACGATTTCATAGTAGTACCAGTTTGGATTCCTTCGGCAATGCTATTAGACCTATCATATTGGGCAACAAGGAGAAACAAACATGCTGCAATTCTAATTGGTGGAACATTAGTTGGAATGTCTCTTCCAGTATTCAATATGATAAACCTCTTGTTGGTTAAGGATCCTTTAGAAATGGCATTTAAATATCCTAGACCCACGTTACCACCGTATATGACTCCAATAGAACCCCAGGTCGGTAAGTTCTATAATAGTCCAGTAGCTTTAGGAGCGGGAGCAGGGGCTGTGCTTAGTGTTCCGATAGCAGCGTTAGGTGCTAAACTAAATACATGGACTTATAGATGGATGGCAGCCTGGAGTAAATGGGATTAAAAATCCTTCATTATTTCTTTTAATTTTTTTGAACAATTTTTGTAATATCTTTTATAATAGCTAATGATTAAAAAATAAAGTTATGACCTGTTGCAAAAATTATCTATCAAAAATATCTATAAGGAAATAGGTATCTATAAGGAAATAGGTCATTAAAATTATTACTTAAATTATTATATGCTTGATTATTATTGATTAACGCCTTGAATTTATATTTAACGTAAAAATTTAGTAATATAAATTCTCAAATATTTTATTTACCTACATATAAAGATTCTAATATTTGATCGATATTGGAATTTGTTTTATTTTGATGAGACATTATTTTTTGTTTAGCAGGAGGATAATTTAAATAATTATCTATTTTTTCAGAGATTCTTTCTTGGTATGTTGGAATGTGTTCATTTTTGTAAAATATACCTATAGGAATTTTATCACCCCATTCATTTGATTTTTTTATAACTTTAGATGCAAGTTCATAATATTTTTCAGGATCTGTTAATGTTCCATCGTATTCGTTATTATCTAATTTATATATTCTAGGCATAGCTTTTCCCGAATCTGTGATTTTGTCACTTCCTTGAAACCATTCTTTTGTATTAATATCGTTATAGGTAGGACACGGTTGAAGTATATCTATAAACGATAATCCATTATGCTGTATTGCCTGCTTTAGCAAATCTTTCAGATGTCTGATGTCATATGCATATCCTCTAGCTATAAATGTAAATCCAGAAATAAATGCTAAAGCAATAGGATTGATTGCATCATTTACATTAGGTTGAGTTAGTGACTTTGTTTTCATACCTAATTTTAAAGTTGGCGAAGCTTGTCCCTTTGTTAATCCATAAACTCCATTATTATAGATAATATATGTCATATCGATATTTCTTCTTCCAGAATTAATGAAATGGCCTACTCCGATACCTAATCCATCACCATCTCCTCCTACAGCAATTACCTCTAAATCTGGATTACATAGCTTAGCACCTTGTGCAAAAGGCAATACTCGTCCATGTAATGTATGTATTCCATATGTATGAATGAAATGCGGGGTCTTTCCAGAACAACCTATGCCAGAGAAAATCGCTGTCTTGAAAGTAGGTATTTGTAATTCCGCCAATGTCATTTGTATTGCATTTAAAATACCAAAATCTCCACAACCAGGACACCAATCATTGTGAACTTCTGTTTTGTAATCTGAAGGTTTAAACTCCATAGTCTAATACAACTCTTTTGTTATTAATACTATTATTCAGAATTTTTTTTAATGTGATATATAGCTCATCTAAAGATATTGGTCTTCCGTTATACTTGACTATTTCATAATCAATGTCTTTATTCAGGTTTTGTTTTATTATTTGTGCTAATTGTGATGAATAATTCATTTCAACGTTTATGATAGTTTTTACATTATTTAGGAGTTTTTCTAACAAAATTTTAGGAAAAGGATTTAACAATTTAACTTGAATAAATCTAATTTTGAATCCTTCCTCTCTTAATAAGTCTAACGTGTCTAAAATAACTCCTTTTGTTGATCCCCAACTAGTAATTATTATTTCTGAACTTTCATAAAAAATTTTAACTTTATCTTCGTTGCTTATTTTTTCTGAAATCAATTCTAGTTTTCGCATTCTTTTATTCATCATCTTTATACGCATTTCTGGATCTTCCGTTATATGTCCTTCTTCATTATGTTCATCACCTGTATTCCAAAATATCCCATGTTCTGTACCAAGAGCTACTCTATTTGAAATATTATCATCAGTTAATTCAAATCTTTTGAAATTTCCAGATGTAGAAGATAATAGATTATCTGACTTTTCAATGAGACTTCCACGATCTATATCGATTTTACTTGCATCAAATTTCTTGAATGTCATGATACTACTCGCTATAGCTTTGTCCAGCAAATGGATAACAGGTAATTGAAAAATCTCCGCGAAATTAAAAACCCTAATTGTATCATAAAAACTTTCTTCTATATCACCGGAAGCGAAAACAATTTTAGGAAATTCTCCATGACCTGCATTGATTGCAAACAATAAATCTCCCTGTTCATGTCTAGTGGGTAACCCTGTTGAGGGACCAGCCCGTTGATACAAAGAAATAACTAAAGGCACTTCATTTATCCCAGCCCAACCTAAAGCTTCAGCCATCAATGAAAAACCTGGTCCTGATGTTGCGGTAGAAGTTCTTGCTCCTGTTAAAGCCCCCCCGATAGCCATAGTGATGGCAGCAATTTCGTCTTCAGTTTGCATGACTAAAATCGAACCTTTTTTTCCATCAGATTGCTCTATTATCTCGTTCAATTCCAAGAACTCACTATCCTCACTAGCTGGAGTAATTGGATAATATGTTTGAAATCTACATCCAGCAATGATTTTTCCCATTGCTGATGCTTGACTTCCCTGTACCAAAATTATATCTGAAAAGCTTTCTTTGTTACCATTAAAGCGAATTTTATTATTCTTTGCTAATTGATTTGCATATTTGTAAGAATATTCTGCAGCAGCAATATTAGTTTCTGCTATTTTTGGTTTGGTATGAAATGTATAATTTATTGCATTAAATAATTTCTGCTTATCAAATCCTAGCATTGCTAAGGATATTGATATAGCCATGACATTGATCATTCTGGCGAGTTTGCTTAATGCAGGATTTCCAATTTCCTCAGAAAAATTTTTTAATAATTTTAAAAAAGGGATATCGTAACAAGTTACTGATTTTTTTTTTACATTATCAAGTATTTTCTGTACAGTAACTTCATTTCCATTGTCATCAAATTCCTTAGTTATTCTTCTGTGTATTTCTTCATCGATAGTAGGAATTTCATTCAATGAGGTATTAATTGATTCTGAATTACAGATAATTATTCCATCCTGAGAAACTTGCATTGCATGACGAAATATTGTTTCCGCATCAAAAGATATCAGTATATCTATATTTTCTTTATGAGAACGTATTGGTTTATTGGATATTCTAACAGTAAAATAGCTATGTTCTCCCTTGATATTTGAATAATATTCTCTTTTACCGAAAACGTACAAACCCGCTTCAGCACAGGTTCTTGAAAATATATTTGCAGCAGAGTCTACACCACTTCCTTGAGCTCCACCAATGACCCACGAAACCTCTTCAATTTTATGTTCCATTCAATAATTATTGATAAATTCTTTCTATTAATAGTTTGGAGAATAATATATATTATCCTCCTCCTGTTGCTGCATCATGTAAACAACATTCACAAGAGTCTCTTTCACCACAATATGGGCAGACACACATACAAATTTCTATGTCATTTCCACAACATTCACAAGAATTTTCATCCTTGTAGTCACCAGTTTTCAAAGTGTCTTCCATTTTTATTATTAATGAATATATTTCTTATAAATTATTATAATTTAAAAATATTTTACCGACAATAAATTTGAAAATTTATAAAAAGAATATATTTTATATTTTATATATTGTTATCCTATGTCTGAGGATAAAGAATTTGAAAAAGACTTGGAAAATGAATATGATGAATTTGAAGATGTCGACGACTTTGATGATGTTTAATCAAACAGAAAATATAGTATTATAACCCTCAAAAAATCTTGACATTTCTTTAAAAGTTATATATTAAATAAGATAAAACATTTCCATGTCTTCAAATAGTTTTGAGTTTGATACTCTTAACAAAAGAATAGATTCTTTAGTAAATGAATTAAAAAATGATGGAATAGATATTAAAGTAAAATCAGATTATGAATCCTGCTCACTTAAATTGTATACTTCTAATTCTGATATATTAGAAATAGCTCGAGAGAGTTTAAAAGATGTCCTAGAATTTTCATATACAGCAGCGGAACATCATCCATATTGGAATATACTTTATAATAGTTCTGAAATTTTGAATACAATTTTGGACAAATGGGACGAATATATTGATGATGATCAAGTGAAAGAGATGTTATGGAGAAATAATGAAGTTAAATATAATTTAACTAAATTAGTTTGATAAATTTAAACATTAGTATATTTTAGTTGAACTGCTCTACATAAACTTAATAGTAAAAGAAATATGAAAATAACCAACTAATGAAATGGTTTATTATTTTATTTATTTTAACCCTTTCATTTTTAATAATATTCAAAATTCTCTATCTAGGGGAATCAACACCCTTTTCAATTTTATACTCGCAATTTGGAAATACCAATGATACATCTTTTATTCTAAATGGTACTTTATTTTCTTTAATATTATTGGATGATCAAACTCCCACGGAAAACAATGATAGTTTTCCAAATCTTTTATCCTTTAAAGAAAATAAAAAACAAACAGATGTGGATGATCTTCTCACATCCACTCTGATTGACATACTTACCAGTAAAGAATCAAGCTTCTCCTTAAATGAATTACTTCCTAATTCTGACATAACAAATGATAAAAACTACAATACTATGAATAAATTTTTAGTTCTAAATGGCAGTTGGATGTTGGATGTAAGAAATGGAGATATAATCACTTTTAATGCCAAAATATCAAAAATTTCCAAAGAAGGAATGTCTCCTCACATATTTGAAATTATTAATTTTATAGAAGATACGAATACTCCTATTAAATTGTATGACAATGAAAATAGCGTTATAAAAGGCAGGGCAGAGATTATTACCCCTAGAGGTATAGTAGACACTGATCTTTATTTAGTTCTACAAAGAAATACTGTAAACATTATTTTAGAACCTAAAATACTAGATAATAATTATCAAGGACAACCCATATATGGTTTAGTAAAATATATCAATCCTTGAATTTTCAGATTTAATTTCGACTTGATAAATTCAAAATATTTAAAGTTACTTTACAAGGAAATAAATTCTGCCTTTCAATTGTATATATCATCACATTAAACAAATTCGTATAAAGTAGATTGAGTTAAAATAATAATATAATTTTTTCAAATCGAATCTAAAAAGAACTTAAAACGAATTTTATGAATCCATTTTTTTGTTAAAAACTAAACCTATAATAGATGCTTTGCTAATTATTGTAAAACATGAATATCTCTCTTGTGGCCACAGAATCTAAGCCCAAGGGCATAATATTTAAGAATTTAAAAGAGGGGCAACTAGTTCAAGGGACAACATTAGTAAAACGAGGTTTTGCACATATGCAAAAACATGGGGTTATTATGGATGTTACAACAGTTGAACAGGCACAGATAGCTGAGGATTCTGGAGCAGTAGCAGTTATGGTGCTAGACAAATTACCCTACGATGTTAGAAAAGCGGGGGGAGTTGCTAGAACTGCTAGCATTAAGATTATAGAACAGATAATGGATGAAATCACAATTCCACTTATGGCTAAATGTAGAATCGGTCATATCTCAGAAGCAAAGATGTTAGAAGTTGCTGGTGTGGATATGATCGATGAAAGCGAAGTTCTTACACCAGCCGATGAGGAAAATCATATCTGGAAATGGGATTTCACAACTCCATTTGTGAATGGTGCAAAGAACTTAGGGGAAGCTCTACGTAGAATAGAAGAAGGTACTTCTATGATCAGGACTAAAGGTGAACCTGGGACAGGAAACATAGCAGAAGCGGTTAGACACATTAAAAATTTAAATAATGATATTAGAAAATTAAGTTCAATATATCGTGATAAAGATGATCTCGAGTTAATCAAATTCTCTAGAGATTTAAAAGTTTCATATAATTTAGTAAAGGAGACTGCGAGACTATCCCGCTTACCTGTTGTAAATTTTGCCGCAGGAGGTGTGGCAACACCTGCTGATGCATCTTTGGTTATGAATCATGGTTGTGATGGTATATTTGTTGGATCAGGCATTTTCAAGGCAGAAGATCCCGAACAAAGAGCCAGAGCAATAGTCTTGGCTACAACTTACTATGACGATCCAAAAGTGATAAAGGAAGCTCAAAAATTAGTTGATGAAAAAAAATCTTTATTGGGTTTAGATACAAAAAATCTTGAATTACGTATGCAAGAAAGAGGCCCATCTATTTGAACGAATTAAAAATAGGGATTCTCGGAATACAGGGAGACATAGAAGAGAACATTAATTCTACAAAAGAATCTTTGAATAATTTGAATTTAAAAGGAACAGTAAGCTCTGTTCGCAATTCAGAGGCGATCAAAAATCTAGATGGTTTAATATTACCCGGAGGAGAAAGTACAGTTATAGGAAATCTGATCTCTCTAAACGGTCAAATTTTTCAAACTATCAAAAAACGAATTTCTAATGGAATGCCAGTACTGGGTACCTGTGCAGGTTTGATTATGTTATCAAAGAAAGTATATGATAAATTTATTGGACAAACGAAACAGCAATTGTTAGACGTATTAGACATTGTTGTAGAACGAAATGCATTTGGTAGACAACATAATTCATTCGAGAGTAACCTTAAAATTCCAATTTTGGGGCCATCTCCTTTCAAAGGGGTATTCATAAGATCTCCAATAATTACTAGTGTTCAAGATAATGTTGACGTTATATGCTCATTTGATGATAAAATAGTAGCTGTAATTCAGGATAATATTATAGCTACATCTTTTCACCCTGAATTATCCTCTGATAGTAGAATGCATGAATTGTTTATAAAAAAAGTTGTAGATTTTAAAAAATATTATAATTAAATTCTGTATGGTGCGGGGGGTGGGATTTGAACCCACGAACCTCTAAAGGACGGGATCACCAATTATTTCGATCTTAAGTCCCGCGTCTCCAAATTTTATTTATTTGGCCAGGCTCTACAACCCCCGCCTTTATTGTAAGTCATATAATCCTCATCTTACACCCAGTATCCTCACAATAACATTTAGAAATAGTTACAAACTTTATAATATAATTCTATTTTAAATTTATGGAAATGGTACTGCATTAAATGGAAGAATGAATGGGATATCATTTTCATCATCCTCTTTTTCATCATCCTCTTTTTCATCATCCTCTTTTTCATCATTACCATCAAACAATTCATCTAGTGAGATGCTTTCAAGATCATTGTCGTCCCCATCATCATCCTTAGCTTTTTCTTTGTCACTGCTTCCCCCATCATCATCATCCTTAGCTTTTTCTTTGTCACTGCTTCCCCCATCATCATCATC
>JBHIVA010000012.1:0-45763 GCA_042138015.1 Nitrososphaeraceae archaeon
ATAGTTTAACAATAGTTTTGCAAAATCTTTATTCGAATATTAAATATCAAGATGTCAATCTCACTTTATGAGTGGTATTGAATTTGAAACTGCGAACCAGAACACAGGTTTTATTATGTCTATTGGTTAAATTTTCTATATTGGGATATTGTAGTTTTACAGAATGAACATTTGTATTCACCTTTTTCTACTAATATAACTCCCTCACCTACCTCTTCATTAGGATTTTCATATTCTATTTGAGGAGAACCAGAATATTCTTTTGCACATTTATTACAATAATATCTTAAGAAGATCTTCTCGTCTAGTCTTCCTATATTTTCCGAAGAATAATTGAGGTACTCCTAGATTGAATTTTAATTTTTCCTCTGTTGTTAAATTGACAAAGGCATAACCACCTGAACCTAATATCTTCTTTTCTTTCGAATCTTCATTTTTGACCAAATAGATTATCTATTTATAACTCATAAATTCTCAGATTAAACTCTTTGGTGAATACAAATACACAGTAGTATCATCTTTTTAATGAAAATTTCATTAGATTTCATAAAAATTTCAATATATTAATGCTTTCTCAATAAAAGTTAGCATCTTCATTTTAAACTGCACTTTATAATTTATTTTACTTATTGAAATTTACTTTAATCTTTAAAGGTAAAAACATTTTAGATATCCTATTCTTCGAGTATTGATTCAATCAATTATTGTCAACTCAAATATGCAAAAAAATAATTTAAACAATAGATATGTAGATTAGAATATCTCAAATTTACCTATGCTGTCCTTATAAGAAAATATAATAACTCTTACTCTCTTACCTCCAATTTTTTGAAATTATTGTCTACATTATCTTTTATATGAGCAGGATAGCCATCAAAACTATCATATTCTTGAAAGATTTCATCGTATGGTTCTACAAACCACCATTGTTGTTTTTCCATTAACTTCTATTTGGAATATTTTAGTAGTCATTAGATATACACATTGTTTATTAGCAATGTTTTATACTAAATTTTATGTTTCTAACTAAAAAGGATTTTTTTATAAATTTTTAAATATTTCAAGGAAAATATTATTTATTTATTACTTTCCCACTAAGTTTTCTTTTATTAGGAAGCCATCTTTAATAGTTTATGTTATAATAGACTCTATTAAATGGCAATATTGTTCTAACAATAATACAAAATATAATACAATCTATAGAGAAAAGCACAATGTATTATTTTAGAGTTTACTTCTTTTTTGTTATGAATGTTTTCTATAAGATAAAAAGTAAATTTATTTAAATTATGAAAATGAGATTATCAAAATGAACAATCAGGTAAATTCTAGTATTATAGTTACTGCTACAATTATTATAATTATTTTCTCAAGTATTACTTTATTATCAATATCTACGAGCTTTTCAATATTCACAATAACCAAAACAGCAACCGGTGGAGAAATGAGAAATTATAAAAATACTATTTTAAAGGATATTGAAGCTTTTGGTCAAAAAGAAGATAAAGTAGCACCTATTATTAAAAATTCAAAGATTTTAGATTTTCATGGAGAAAATTATGCAGATGTGGTAAATAGTAACGACATTAATCTTAATAGCTTTACAATATCACTGTGGTTTAAATCAGAAATGAATGTTACAGGAAATGATATTGCTTTTTTACTTAATAAAGGTGGACTTGGAACAGAAAGATTTGGATATAATCTTAATTATGGGATATGGCTTGATAACAGAGAGAAAATTAATGGAGGATTTGAGGCTATAACTGGAGAAAATTATTTTTTAACTTCTCAAGAGTCTTTCGCAGATGGATTTTGGCATAATACTATTTTAACATTTGATGAAAATTTACATCTGTTAAAGTTATATATTGATGGTTTAGAGGTTGCAACTAACTCTACACTAATAGGAGTTACACCTGATAATACAGGAATACAAACCGTAAGATTGGGAGCGAATTCACTGGTTGAGAAAGGACAAATAAATGGAAACTATACTGGTCAATTAGATGATATACAAGTATGGGATTTTGCTTTTACTAAACCACAAGTAACAAGCTTGTTTAATACAGAATCAAAGATAACTAGATAATTACAATATAAATAACAGAATTTAAAGGATATGGCTATCGCTTATGCGTAAATTGAACAATTTTGAATACGTATAATAAATACTAACTTTTGTTGACAAGAATAAAAAAATTATTAGATTTGATGTATTAATAAAAATAAAAATAGTAAAAGATAGTGATAAAGATGATGAAAAGTATGACTAGGAAAGTACTATTAATAGATAATAAATTAAAAAATTTTGATTTAGAATTAGTAATATTACCTTATTTTATTCTCATTGTATTTTCTTTGAATGTTTTTGTTAGTAATGATGTTAATAATAACATTCATATGGTCTCATCTGCAATAGCTCAAACTGAAAAAGATTCTATTGTAAAAGATGAAGAATCAAAAGATAATAGCAATAGTAAGGATCTAACGACAATAACTGTACAAATAGACAAAAATAATATAATAAAAAGTGAAAATAAAAACGATAATAGTTTACTAAAAATAGTTGGATATCTAAATGGTGAAGGACAAACAGAGTATATTGATTTAAATGAAATTAATCAAGAAAAAGAAATAAACCAAAATGAAAAATTTCTGAAAGTTAACTTGAAATTTAATAAAAGTACTGATATTTCCAGTACAATGATTGATGATGAGTATTTTGTTTGTGCTTATGTAATGGAAGATAACAACACCAATAGCAATAGAGTAGAAGACATAACAACAACTACTTCTATTTCTCCTTATGACTGTGATGAAGGAAATATTGGACAATCCACTACAAAGGATTCTGTAACCCTATTTTCTACAATGAAAAAATTCGGTGAATCTAATACATATTACAATACTCATCAAAATATAGCAGCGGTAAAAACAAGTCCAGATGAAGTAAAAGTTACAATTAAAGTTCCAGTATATGATGCCAAGGATATAGATGATATGAAAGTAGTAGCGATGATTAAAGGTGAATATCAAATAAAAACAGTTGACGTACAAGAAGAATTAAAAAAAGGATATGATAATGATATAATTCCAGTACAATTCACTTTTGATAGACAAACAGAGGTTGGTCCAATTCAGATAGGAGATCTATTCTTTGGTTGTGCTACATCTGATGAATTTTCTAATCAAAATTCAGATTGTGAAAAGAGAATGCTAAAGAATTTAGATAAGATGAGTACGATATGTGCTAGGAAGGATAGCAGCTGTTAGCTAAAATAAATTTATGTTATATTTTAAAATCTTAATTAACTGAATAACAGTGTAAAATATTTGCAGCTGCTCTCTAATACTATTTTCATTCAACAATTGTCCTTTCATAATATATAGCATTATCACAACATATATTATAGTTTGATATAATTCTGGATTTCTTATACCTTAGAATATTTAAAAGCATTTTTCATTATCAATAATCAGTATTTACAGTGATTTAGTTATTTCTACGAATAAAATCAAAAGTAAAATAATCTCAATATAAATAAAAAAATTTAAAAGTTTCATCTAAATGTTTATTTTACATTTAGGATAATGGAAATCTCACTTCAGTAACTGTCTAGTTATACCTCCACTCGGGAAAGATTTTAGATAAAACGAATTCATTTTTGCCTGTAGATAAATAGTTTTATAAAAATATACCATCCAGGACCTACTATTACATAATTTCCTGTTTTATGTCATTTATGATTATTATCTTCTGATAGGATTATGTTAACGTCTGTTGCATTCCTCTAAATTTCAGTAACATTACTTAGAGTTATTATCTTGGTCGTTGATTTGTATGGTAATGGAAATATATCCATTTTAACCACAATAATTCCATTTAACTTATATTCTGATCTTTTATGTCAATATTATCTCTTTCTCATACTCAGTTCATGTTTTTTCTGTCGGGTCAAGTTTATGATCTGCATCATTACCACTATCGCACTATGCTATTAATAATGTAATATATAGCTTGTTGGCTCTGTTAACTTAGTGATAAAATTTTACCAATATCCACTTTTTCTAATATGTTCCATGCTCAATTTTGTTCGATTTTTTAATTTTTCCTTCTTGATATTTCCTTAAGTTAACAGAGCCGGCTTGTTTTAAAGAAATTCACACTCGAAATAATTTAACATTTCCTATCATAAGTTTTGTCCGCATAACAACTGAACTTTCATTATTAATCAAACATAGATTGTTTTTGGTTAACATGATAGTAATATATTACTTGCTATTAACAATAGTAAATATCGATAAACCTATTATGTATCTATACACAAGTTTTTCAGTCGTGAATAAATGACTATTGTAATAATATAAAATAAATTGGTCATCAGGATATTTTTATTATTAGGTTTGGCAAAAAATACTTTTCGGATCCTATCTATATTACTTTCTATAAGCCCAGTTCATAATTCAAATAATTTAACGATTAATTAAGAATAGACAATTAGAAAATGAATTATTGAAATCATAAAAACATTACTGTATATTGATAATCATATGCAAGTATAATAATTTAATAATAAAACTTAGAAATCATAAATAGCTATATATTTTAACAATTCGGAACACTTCGAGTTATTATCAACTTCGTGTCCGGGCGTCTATCTTCTATTGATTGTTATTATTTTATCTTTGAGTACCAAAATTTAAATATTTTATTAGATGTATAAACTTCGTTAAAGTGAACCTCATAAATGATAGAATAGATTTTAAAACGATTATATTTCTTGTTATAACAATACCCCTGTTTTTAGTTATTTTTTCATTCCTGAGTGAGTCTTATTCATTACCCGACCTGAAGGGATATATGATGAATCATAATCAAAATCAATATTCATTAGTTACCGTAGGAATGGATAACAATTTAATTTCTGATGTATTGCCAGCAAAAATTCAGATGATTTATGATAACCAAACCTTTGAAGGAAAACCAATCTTCTCGATCTATCGTGGAGATAGTTCTTTTTCAGATTTTCAGAAACCTCAGTTTAACATAAGTAATATAAATACGAAAGTAATAGATGTAAAAAATGGTTCAGCAGTAGAATTCAAAATTATAGATTATCCTCAAATAATTAAACCATCTTATCTGGGTATTACTGCATATGAAGATACTGGAGAAGTAACACAAGTAATTGAAAATGAGGACTTTGAAACTAATTCCAGCGGTACAAATAAAATTAGAATAGATATGAAAGAAGGTAATTATACACTAATAGCAACAGCTACTTGGGATGGAGAAAGAGAAGATGTTGAGGGTTTTCAATTAAACGCTTTCAAAATAAACTTGATTAATAATAGGAAATAGAGAATAAAATAAACTATCAATTTTATTAACAGTTCTCAAGGAATGGAAAAAAATATCTTGAATATATACCATCTTACAAAGCTTCAAAATCCTTAATTAAAATGACAAAAATTTACCTTATAATTTTTATTAAAAACAAAATATTTTCATTATATACTGTAATTTTTGGTAACGTTAGACTAACAATAAGATACATTACAAAAATATTAAAAAAGATCTATCACTCAATTCTATTCTCATTTTTGAATGATAATGTTATTATCGTTGTCTTGTAATATCTAAACTATCAGAGCCATTGATTATACTAACATTGTAACATCAATATTTAAGTTATTAGGATAATAGTTAATCATATAGAATTAATTCTTACTGTATATAATATTGGTTTCTATCATCAAACTTTTTTACTTGGGTAAAATTCTCTTCAAAAATAGTTTTATTTAATGTTTGCAAATCAGGAAAAGCGCTTGATGGATTAATTGCAAATTTAGTTGTTATATGATTTTTTCCGAAGAGATCTAAACACAATTTTTTTGTCATCATTCTTACTTGATATTCATTTACTATCCCCAAACTATGTAAATATTCATGAACTAGGAGTGTAAAAACATAGCAATTATATTCTTCGTTGGATCTCGAATTTTTAATATGTTCCAATAAATATCTGTTAGCTACTATGATGTTTGATCCCATAATGTGATATGCCCCTAAATTACTAGGCATTACTTGCAGAATCAGATTTAGTCCTGTTCTGTTCATTTTAAAGACTTTTGATACTGCATGCTTTACAAATTCAAATATTTCATTAAAATCTCGTATTTCATGAAACCAATCTCTACCATTTAATCCATAATTATTATTTTGAGTTATTTTTGTATCTTCATTATATATCACATTAGAAATTTATAAATCTAACTTAATCAGCAAATATTATTTTAGTTTACAATTAGATATTTGTATTGGTTAGTAATATCTGATATGAAACATTCTAGTTTATAGTTATTTTTATTATTTATAGATTTAATCTATTGAAATATTATAATTCTTATACTGATAACATACCCTCTAATTTAAGTTACTCTATAACAGATAATAAGTAATAAAATAATATATTTTTATGAGATCATTCCTATTTCTAGGATCAATACTTAATTTATATTTTTTATTTTTTCATCTAGAACTTTGTCTTATAAACCGATAGCGAATGCATAATCTACTTGGCTTGACTATATTTCATAAAATAACTTTTATCATATATTTAAATTGAAATAAATATATTAAAAATCATAAAATTTTATTTGTTAATATATATTTTATAGTTATTTTGTTTTAATATATATTTTGTAAATTTCTCTATCAACTACAGAATAAAATAAGGTAATTCTTTACTCTCAAAATTATTATACTATTAATTCCTAAATTGCTTCTAATTTGAAGCTCAATCATTCCAATGCAATAGGTTTTCTAGGATTTATTATATCCTTTATTAGTACTATCATTTTTGGTTTAGAGATTAATAAATCTGAAGTCCTAATGTATTTGTCATTTTTACTCTGGGGTTTTGGAATAATAATAGTTGGATGGTGGTTCAAACGGGAAAAAAGGATTAAAGTAAAGTTCTCTATGATGATTTTATTGAGTGGTCAAGTTATGCTTTTTCTATTTTCTGAAAGTATCTTCAATATGAATTATGTTAACAGCTCATCTATTCTAATATGTATTGTTCTATTTACTGGTGTTATTTTATTCTTTAAATGGAATACGAAAAAATATAGAATACGTCAAAATTTTCGAAATTCAGTAAAAAAGACAATTTTGAAGAAACAAAAGAATAGGTGTGCTAAATGTCATCACAAACTATCTATAATCCAATTTGACCATAAAGATGGAAATAGATTCAACAATGAAACTAATAATTGTCAGGCATTATGTCCTAATTGTCATGCTATTAAAACTTTAAGAGAAATCAAAAAGTGAAATAGTTACACCAAATAGAAAAAGAAATAATTAATACCATTTATATCGATATACTCGATGTCGAAAATAAAATATTTAAATCTCATGATCGTAATGTAATGGTATGATTCTATAACAATTCTTTTTTATTTTGTTCTATTTTCTAAAAAAGGAGAGAGAGGATAACTAATATTTTTCTAAAAAATTTTTTGATATTAAGGTTTATTTTAGATTTTAATTTTAATGTTTTGATCAGCCATTAACATCGAAATACAATTGGTGTAATATAACAGAAATATATTAATTTTATTTAGAGAGAAGTAAATTTTAACTTAAATATAGTTAAAATATTCATTAAATCGATAGATCTTGATATGATCCAACTTTATCATTATATGTAACTTAGCAACATAAGTATTATTGTTGAATATATTCTATTTTCCTTTCAGAATTTTCATCATCTTTTATTAGAATTGAAGTATAATTATCTCCATCTATATCTGCATGAGAGATTAGAAAAATCTGCTTAAAACTTTTATCGTTAATCAATATATTCATTATAATATTTCTCCTGAATTCATCTAGACTCGTTAGTGGCTCATCTAGGATTATGAAATTGATCATGGGAATCTTTTTTTCTACATATTTAAAAGGCCTTATTGTTGACATTAGTTTTGATATAGCTATCCTGAGAGCTAATCCAAGTGCAGACTCGTCTCCACCACTCAGTTGTTCTTTATTTTTTTGTATTTTATCTTTATTGTCTATTAGCATCATCGTTAATCCATGAGAAATTCGATCTTTGGTTTTTCGCATTGTACTTGATACATTTGCTATTTTATATCTTCCCTCCGTAAAAGGTACGAGGTAGTAATTTGTACTTCGCATTAGAACATTTGCAAGTTTACCTTCAACTATATCATTAGAGATAAATCCATCTACCTCACCAATTAGAAACAAAATATGTTTTAAATATTTCTCTTTTTCTTTTAATTCTTCTTCTGCATGCTGTAAATCATTAATTCTTCTTGTTCTCTCATTTATATCTTTTTTTAAAAATAAAATATCATCTTTAATAACTTTAACCAAATTAAATTTTTCCTTGACATGGATTGATAGATCCATTCTATTAGAAATTAATTCATCTATATTATGACAAGAAAAACATGCAAATAAATCATCTATACTTTTTATTTTTAGAATTCCACAAATTTTATTTAAAGAATTTTTACATGATTCTATTTTTACCTTTACTTTATTTTGTTGCTCGTATAAATTATTTATTTCAGATATTATTTTTTCTAACTTTACCTTTTCTGATTTAAGTTTATCTTCAAAATTTTTAGCAAGTTCAGTTAAAGTAAAAACTTTATTTTCTTTTTTCATTATTTTTGAAATCAATTCGTCTATTGTTTTAGATGTTAATCTAGATATTTCATAATCATAGTGATATAATTTTGTAAAGGAATCTAGTTCGTCATATAGGTGAAATCTTTTTTCGATTAATCCACTTATAAAAGGTTCAAGAAGTTCTAATATCTGTTTTTTCTTTTTTCCGTATTCTAAGTCGATTTCTACTTTCTGTAATTCATTTTCTATTTTTTCTATATTTTTTTTAATTATAATTTCCTCTCTAGACCTATCATGTATTTCCTTTTCTATACTAGTTATTAGTGAGATTGCATTAACTATAAAATTTGAACATATTGGACAGATATTACTTTTATTAATATATTCTATACTACTTTTTTTAATTTTTGATAAAAGCTGATTTGAATTAAAAAGTTTCCTTTGTTCCTCTAGTAACTTAAAATCTCTATATTTTTTATCTTCGATATTTTTTACATATTGTTCATTCTTATTTATTTCTAGTTTAATTTCATTTAAGCTATCGATTGAAATATTTTGAAAATTAAAAGGTAAATATAGATCATATTCTGTAATTAACTTTTTTACATGTTTTTCATCATTTTCAATTTCCTGTAAAATATTTTTTGCATTTTTTATATCGGTCATTTTAGGATATTTTTCAATTTCTCTTGACAGTTGATTTATCGTACTCATAGAGTCGGATATCTTGTCTTGAAATTCTTTTAGTCTATTTTTTTGAATAGATAAACTTTCTTTTTCTCGATCAATCAATCGTTCATTATAATTCATGTCATTTTTATTTTTGTTTAATATTTCGATATTATTTTTTATATCTAATAATATTTCCTTTTCGGGATATGTATCAAGTAAATTCTGATCATTTAGTAATTCCATTTGTTTTATATGCAATTTTTCTTCCTTATTTTTCAATAGCTTGTTTTGTTTATCTTGTTCAGTTTTTTCTGTTATTAAATTTCCTAATTGCAAATTTAAATCCTTAATATCTTCATTAAGTTTACTAGTCTTTTTTCGTAAATAGTCTTTAATACTACAATCAAATTCTTCCAGTCCAAATAGATTTTTTATTAATTCTCTTAACTCAATTGGATCAGCTAATGCTAATTTATCCACCTCCTTCTGTCTAATGTAAACAGTTTTTTCTATTGCTTCCGGATAAATACCTAAATATGATTCAATTTCTCTATTAACTGCAGTGGTTCCACTACAAATTTGAATAAATTTACTTTTATTTTCATCGTTTAGGTTCTCTTTCTTAAACAATATTGCAGATGATTTAAATAAATTATTATTATATCTGCGTTCATTAATTTTTGATACTCTTTTCTTTATAATTTCTATAGTTCTGATAACTCTATATTGAATATCACTAACTTCAAAAGTTACAGCTACTTCACATTTTGATTCTCCATTTTTGATCAGTAATTTTCTATCTTTTTCGATCATTAGTTGTTCTCCTAATATTCCCCAGAGAATAACTTGAATAAAACTGGTTTTCCCCATAGAATTTTTTCCTTTTATATAAAAGAAACCTTCATCAAAATAGCCATTTGAAGGTACTGAAATATTATTAAAAGGTTTAAAATTTTTTGCTTCAATTTTCAGGATTTTCATAAATAAATCACTTTAACCTTTTAAAGCTTCAAAGAAAAATTTAGCTAATAAATTGGAATCCAAATTATTTTTCTTTAGATCATCTTTTCTAGTGTAATCTATATATTCTTTAAATTCTTGTTCAGGATTCTCTATTAAATATTCAATAAATGGATTCTCTTGATCTATTTCATTATTATTTTGATCCAATTCAGAGTATTGAGGAGTATCCAAAACAAATTCTACAATATTATATTCATCACTATCCAATGCAATTTTATTCAAATATGATGCTAGTTCATTTAAATTAAAAAGAGATCCATAAATTTTGTTACCTTTCAAACTTATTTTAACTCTTGCTGCGGTAGAATAATCATATTCTTTATTTAAATTATTTTTATTAAAAATATTTTTAATTCTTTCTATAATATTTATATTAGTATCATCATTGGCAATACTTACTTCTTCAGAAACAATTTTTCTGGGATTTTTGAAAAATTTTGGAGCTATTTTGATTCCTGCATTATTAAAATCTATATTAATTATTAGATATCCTTTACTATAATTTTTTTCTCCAAAACTCCATAATTCTGTAGAACCAGCATACCATGCTCTATCTGTTACTTGTTGCATTTTATGATTATCTCCTAGTGCGACATAATCATAATCTGCCATTAAAAAGTCACTATGTAATGTTTTATTCTCTATCATCCCATGAGCCAACCCAATATTTATCATTTCATTGTTGATGTTGTTATTTTGAATTAAAATCCATTCTTTATATTTTGAAATTAATTGAGGTATATCAGTAGATTCAATTGAAGGATGTGCATGAATTCTTAATTTAAGTTCTGGAAAATCTTTAAATAATGGCTTCTTATTTCTTATACTATCTCTTAATTCAAAATATGTAAATAGATACACATTATCAAATAAAATTGGATATTCACTTAGGGTAGAAATACGATATTGTGTATATCTTCCATGATTTCCATCTATAAATACTATAGGTATTTTATTATGATTCAGTTTTTTAAATGTCTCCGCAACAACCTTTCTAGCAAGTTCTGGTGGTGGATTAGGATCATTCCCAGACGGAGAATCAAAAAAATCTCCACTATGTAATATAATATCTGGTTTTAGATCACTGCTATTTGTCACTTCATCTACAAAACTCTTCCAAACATTATAGAAATCATCTTCAATTGGTTTTATTTCTTGATTTATAATTGAAGGTCTAGTCCTCTTGGGTCTCTTACCTAAATGAGTATCCGAAATATGGATAATCTTTATAATAATCTTATCACCTCATAGGATAAATATCATTTAATTCGCTTTAAAAATCATAGCTATCTTGAGTGTAAGAGAGACCATTTTCTGAAACCTTCCTGTAGGCTAACAATCTGTTTTCCCTAATAAATATTTCAGATAGATTAAAAACG
The DNA here is from genome assembly GCA_042138015.1 of Nitrososphaeraceae archaeon. Lineage (GTDB taxonomy): Archaea > Thermoproteota > Nitrososphaeria > Nitrososphaerales > Nitrososphaeraceae > TH1177. Next base: position 11,746 of record JBHIVA010000012.1, read on the forward strand.
TTTAAAAATAGTGGAGTTCCCGCAAATGAAAGTGGTGAAACTGGTCCTTGACTCATAAAAGAGTATTTTTTTGATTTAGTATTAAATGAGTTTGCAGGATCAGTAAATGATTGATATAGTTTAATGGCATTGTGATCTGATACTAATTCTTTCATAGTCACTAAATCACTTCCTAAGGATAGTCCGAATCCACAAAACATTATTCTTAATTGTTGTAATATGTCTTTGTGTACACTAGATAGAGAAGTACTTATAAACATCCATCCTAAACCATATTTTCTAGTAGTCCTCACAGCATCTAATAATGCTATTCTTACATTTTCTAAATCAATTGAATTTTCATATTTTTCCCTTCTTGCAAATCTGTGTGCTTCATCTAGAACAACTAAGGTATTTAACGAGCTATTTTGCTGCCAGCTTTTTTCGCCTAAAATTATTAAACCATACAGAAGTCTTTTAAGAACTAAAGCCTGTATAGTTTCATTCCAGTAATCTAATTTCATGTTATGAGCGCTTTGTAAAGAAAGATCTACTATTATCATAGGTTTCTCTTTCATTGTAAATTTCTTTAGTAATGAATCAACTGTTTGTGCTCCTTCCCTAAAATGAAATAATTGACATATAGGTTTCCAGATTTTTCCATAAATGTAATCTTCATCCAATTCAGAAATAACAGTATTTAATCTTGCTCTTGGTTCTGGAGTAGAATATATTAGTAATTGAATATTTGGATTACGTAATATGTTAACTACTTCATGAAATGATTCCAATCTGATTAAACTATTAAGACTTATATGCGATCTAGTTCTAAGATAGTTAATTAAAATATTAGCTGCATCTCTTTTATTTTCCCCTTTAATAGATAAATATGGAAAGAATGCAGATTCATACAATAATTCTTCAAAAAGATCCCATCTATCTAATATTAAATTTCTAATATTGACGACCTCAAATTTTTTCCCTAATGAAAGCAAAATTTCTTTCATATTCAAATAAAAAGCATTATTTTTACGATCGGTATAAATCTCATCTGTATCAAATATTGTATCTTTTGAAAATTCACCAACTGGATCAAATATCAATAATCCCATTTCTGGGTATTTGGAATATCCCATTAAAATCATTTTAGCTAATGTTGATTTTCCTGAACCTGTAGTACCGAAGATCCCAATATGATAAGCTTCTCCAGCTCCATTAGGACCATCGCTAAAATGTTTGAACCACATAGGCAACTTTGTTTTAGATCCATAAACATAACCTAGATAAAATAACTTATCTAGATGTTTTTCTAATAAAGAATCTAAAATAAAATCATTAGTTAAATGAACGAAGGTGCCAGTAGGAGGAACAGTTCCAAGTAAACTTGTATCAAAAAAATTTTCTTTATTATTACTACTAAATACTGCACTGCATAACAGCTTTCCTACATGTGTGTCTTGAATACCACTAATAGGGTTTACTAATCCTCTTAGTCGTGCAACAGATTTTATAGTCGGATCTTCTAATAATGCATTTTTAAGCTCTATTTCAGTAATTTGTCCTAGAGAATAATTTGATTGCGAATCTTGTAGATATTTAAAAATTACTAATTCTCCCACTAATTTTTTAGTTACTGCATTTTGTAAAATATTTAAATTTATTTCACTTGTTGATGAAGGTGACCCTATAGTACCAATTGGTTCGGTATTTAACAGTAATTGGTCTAATTTACGATCACAACTTAACTCTATATTGTCCTTTTCATAATTCGTAGAATCATAATTAAAATTGTTTTTCATTATTTTTACTACATCCCACTTTCTGTTCTATACGAATGCATTATAAAAATGATATCAGATATATCATCTTTAGTATTCTCTTTATCAAGTTCAGCCATACTGCTTGTTAGAATTTGTTTATATGCAGGAATTGCAGGCGCTATATGTTTAGCAATTCTATCTGCTAGATAGAGTGGATATGGTTCCATAATTGATGGAATGATGCATTGATTTTTTATATTTTGAAGTAATGAATAAAGTCTTTTTGTATCAATTGCAATAGAAAAAGGAATTTCTATCCTTAACGCCGGTGACCATTTATATGGTTTATAATAGATAACATGGAGTTCTATAATTTTTCTAATAACATCATTCATTAGACTTTCAAGTTCATTATTATTACTTCCCGAATTAATACTACCACTTGAGTTAGATTTTGGAACCTTCATATGCCAATTTTCTTTCAATGTAAATGGTCTTGGTAGTGTATATTCGCCCTCGTTTAAGATCAAAGTCAGAATTGCACGATCATCATAATCTGTTGGCCATCCTAATATATCTCCGATATCATTTCGTGAAGTATATTTTGGTATTCCTACCCACTGTTTTTCCATATGATCCGATTCGAGAATTTTTTTATAAGAAATTAAAAATTCTTTATAAGAATCCCTTATTTTATCTGCTGTAACAGTTCTTCTTTTTTCTATAAAATCAATAGCCTTGTACATATGAATAAGTCCTGTAGTGAGTGACCCATCTAAAAAAACTAGATCATATGGTGAATTTGCTGCTAGATTTATCTCCATTTCAATCATTAATCCTCTTGCAGCGATCATATTTTCAGGATCATGTTTTTCAGTATTGACAAATACACTGTGGTTAGGCGATTCCCATTTTCCCTTTTTTTGATTTGAAGAAATTAAACCTTCTACACCCACTGCTCCTATCGCAATTAGATCGCTTCCAAGTAGCCGTTCAATTGCATAAGCACCATCAACTGCACAAGATGTTAACGGTTTTTGAGTCTTTATTTCAGAATCATTTCTTAATATATTAGATTTATCTAATTGCGAACGAAAAAAGTATTTTTTCTTCTTAATTGTATTAATTGAATTAAAGAGATCATTTCCTATTTGTGTTGTTTTTGATAACATCTCTTCTACTAGTGATGCTGGAATGTCTAAGAAAGGAGAATCAGTAAAATTTTTATAAATTGTTGTATTACTATCTTTCAAAACTATATTTAAATCAGTCCTATTTTATTTAATTTTATTGATCGTCTTTAGTAAATTTAGTAATACTAGTTTTATCCTGAATAAAAGACACTATATAGTTATAAATTTGAGTTTGAATAGTTAAAATCAATTAAACAATTATCAATGCTATAGGTGTTAAATTAATCATTGTAGTTAGCAATCCTCTAAATAGCATACACAATCCTAAGTATAACGAGAATCGTTTATAAAAGATATCATACTTGAACAATTCAAATTTAATATAATACGAACAACTGATTATGAAAATTGCTTGACCATTTTTGTATATAATATTGTATGAAAAAAAGATCACATGTGGATTCATAAAATTGGATAATTTTATTCTTAATACCTAGCAAGAAAAATATAATTAAAGTTAAATACTAATTTAATACAAATAAGTTAAATAATATAATAATTATGAATGTACCATTATCGATATTTTATATAGATGAGCATAAAGTTTTTTTATGCAAAAATGATTAGGTATTAGCATAGTATAAAAGAAATAATAACAATAGCATACTCTAAACTAACACTAAACTCCTATTATTAGAATGATTAAATATTTTATCTGTATGTACAGAATAAAGGATCTAGAGGAATAGAATAAGATTACAATAATCATGAGAAAAAGGATAAATTCCAAATTACTGCTTAAACAATGATACCATAAAGTTCCTATTAACCCTATGGAGAATCAATAGAAATAAGAAAACGAATTAGGATAAACCTATTAAAGCCTTTTTTGTAGTTACTAAAAAGAAAGAGATAAGGATCTCTAGACTTTCCACACTAGAAAATAATCTGCTAATAAATAGACACTATGTTATTATTATTTTTTATTTATCTTATTACTTGATTATATAAATAATATATTTTTTAGTTACTTTTTTATTAATAACATAAAATAATATAAATAAAAACTTCTATAGCATTTATTCTAACTTCGATAATCTTTAATTTAACTATGATTATTTTTCACATCATTTAAGTTAATAGCTATCTATTCAAGAACATGAAAAAACAAACTATTTTCTTATCATCATTAAGCATTTTAACAGGATTAACTACTTGGTCAATAATGATGATAATGGGTATCATATAGCTTATAAGTATATGATATTAATTAAATTAACTGAAATTAAATTGAGCCAATTTCTATACTTATTATATGTGTTATTATGATGATAAAAAATAAGTATTATTTATATAATCATTCTTTAAATAACTATATAATTTTCTAATCGTTTCCTATATATAATAATGGCTCATTAAAAGTATCTCTATCTGCTGAAAAATATCCGTGACCATTTCCATCACAAAAATCTGAAAGTTTTGTGCCTGAGCTAACTAAATGGTTTTTGATATCACTTGGTGACGCATTTTGATGCGTATTTATATATAAAGCAGCTGCTCCTGCAACGTGAGGAGCAGCCATACTAGTACCAGATAAACTAGCATATGAACCAGATTTGTAGGTAGAAAATATTTCTACCCCTGGAGCAGAAATATCTACTACATTCCCATAATTACTAAAAGTTGCTAACGTATCATCTTCACCATAAAAAGTATTATGTCCTCTACCTCCGCATTTTCCATCTGTATCTACAATAGCCGAAACAGTAATTGCATTGGGATTATTAGCTGGTGAAAATGTCTCCGCATTCTTTCCATCATTTCCTGCAGCAACTACAAGAGTTACTCCTGAATTAACTACATTATTTACTGCAATATCTAAAGCATTAGATTTGCATTCACATCCCAAACTTAATACAGCTACATCTATTTGTTCTGCATTTTTAGCAACATAATCTAAACCTTTGATTAATGTAGACATATCACCAACACCCGTTCCTTCTAGAACTTTAATTGCCCATAATCTAGCATCTGGGGCTATACCGACAGTTCCGAAAGAGTTATCCTTTGCACCAGCTATTCCAGCAATATGGGTACCATGTCCATGATCATCATCTGCAGAATTTGTATTAGGAATAAAAGATACTTGCTGATATACATTTAAATCATTATGATCTAGATCAATTCCAGTATCTAAAACTGCGATATCAACATTAATTGGGTTGATGTTAGTACGAGAAGGACTTAAATCTCCATCTACTCTGTCTATTCCAACTGGTAATTGTTGGTGATTTAGCTGAGTAGATATTTTTTGATGACTAAAGATGGATACGAACATATCTTGCCCTATATATTCAACATCTGGGTTTCTTTTTAGTAATTCCAAGACGTGTTCATCTGGGATTTTTATAGCTAATCCCTTTGCTACATAGTTATATGTATATAATAATTCTGTACCTGTGTTTTTCAATTCCGTCTCATAAAATTCTTCTGGATTGAGAGAATTAAAATCATTATTAGGATTATCTTTCAAATAGATAATAAATTGGTCAGGGATTTTGATATTTCTCTCATCTAGATAATACTGATACTGAAAGTCGTTTGTATCTAACTGTGCAACTATTTCATTTAAATCATTTGTTAGGAGAAAGATAGTACTGAAAAAAAAGAATAATACGATAAAATTGTATTTAACAATATTTATATAATTCATTTTTCTTGATATAGAAAAAATAAAAGATGTTCATAAATACTTTTAAAAATTTTTCTATTAATAAAAATTAGTGTAAAATTAATACCTAGTTTTTTATGTATTATTATCTAAAATTCTAATAGCTAAAATAATAAATAAAATCTTTTTTAGAAGAATAATATAACTATCTACATCCAATTGCGAAGTGTTAGGTATGTATGTTTGCAAGAATAAAAATATGCAATTATATCAAAAGGAAAGAAAGTATTAAGATATGGAACAAATGATTTTGTATTTGACACCAAATCTTATAACAAAGTAAATTTAGATGCTGATTCTTCTTTAAATTTAAGAAAAAAAGGAGTAATATTGAAATATTCTATGTTACCTATATAAGGTTAATAATACGGAATTAGATTTAAACAAATTTGAACAATAAAATAAACAATAATATATATACAAATAATTAATTAAACCTTCTTCATTGTATAGAATAATTTTTTATTATGAATATTTACAATTTGATTAGATTAAAAAGTTTTTCATGCGAAACTGCATAAAAAGACAATCTAGTTGTAACATTAAGGTCAGAATCTAGTTCCTTTCCGTTTCTTGCAAATAATTTTCCACCTGCTTCCTTTGCTATTAGATATCCAGCAGCCATGTCTGTCGATCGGATCTTTCCTCTGATATCTATATAAGCATCCATATATCCTTTAGCAAAATAACATAATTCAAGAGCATTTGCACCAAAATGTCTAACATGATTTGAATATGACAATATTTTTATCAGTTCCTTAAGTGTATCATCTGTAACGCCGGAAACATTTGTACCTATAACAGAATCAATAGATCTAAGGTCGTCTATGGATCTAACAGTATTAAGATCAGTATTTCTTACATTAATTTTTTTATTATTAAAAAAAGAACCTTTACCCTTTGATGCAGAATATATATCCCCAGTAAATAGGTCGAGAACAACTGCATCAATTACAGAACTAAGGTAAAAATCTGATGCATATGCTAATGAACAACAAAAAAAAGGAATTCCGCGTACTGCATTCGTAGTACCATCTATTGCATCCATTATTAAAAAACCATTATTTTTTTGATTATCTTGTTTTTCATAAATAATTCCACACTCTTCTCCAATTACAGTAGGAAAAAAATTAGACATCTTGATTGTATTTAATACAGCTTCTTCAGCTACTAAATCAATTTTTCTGGATATATCTCCTCCCGCTCCACGAGCTATTTTTAAACTTCCTTCTTCTGTTCCTATCAAGTCCTTAACTGTGTGAAAAACATTTTTAGAAGCTTGAATTAAAATTTCTGATATCATGAAAGAGTATTTGCTACATATATATTATAAATTGATACATCAACAAACTCCTGTTAACATTTGGAATTGAAAATTTAAATTCTTTATAAATTAGAGCATTTTTCTCCTATTTGTATATAATAATGAGTTTATTTTAGTAGTTAATACATAGCTGTTTTCAATACTGTTGTTATGATAATTTAATTTGAAGAGTATAAAAAAAATTATAACAAAACAGTTTAAAAGCAATTAAATGATTATTCGAAATAAATGACGGCATACATGAGTCGATATTCAAATGGGAAATTCAAAAGAGGACTCTTCAAGGTCTAAAATCGGAATATAGATTGATTGTGTATCATTACCAATACCGCTTACAAACTCGAATTTTCCTGTTAATTGTTTTAGCTCTATAAATTTTTTTGTTGGTCTTTCCTCGATAATAATATAATGAACTATTGTGTTGACAGCTCCAGTCTCTATGAATAATAACTCCTTGCCTTTGTAATTAATATTATAAAGCATAGGAATTATTCCTATTGGAGATTGGGCTGCAAATAATACAACTTTAAGCATATCTTCTAGATTTTTATATTTTAAATATGTCGTTGGATTGGATTCTTCTGTTGATGACATGTAATAGATCTCCAACATATAAAACAATAACCTATAATACTCTTTCTTTATCAACTATTATGCTAAAAAAAGTTATAGGGGAAAGATAGGTTAAGATATTCATATAAATATACCAGTAATATAAATTCAAATCATTGAAGAAAATAACAAAATACTCTTATTTCATAGTTTTGAATATCATTGTTATTCTTCTCAATATCAATTTTTATAATTCTGTAAGTGGTAATCCAAAAAATGATGACATTAAAAAAGAGATAGAAATTTGTTGTACATGGGGAGAAACACTAAAAGATGGAATTTTAACTTTTAAAATAGTAAATGCAAAACCTGTAATTAAACAAATAGTAAAAGCTGCATTTTATGATTGGGAACAAAATATCAAAGAATTAAGATTTCGAGAAGCTGATTATAGAGAAAAAGCAGATATCACCATATCATTTGGAAGTGATAATGGGAAAGTTGCAGGTCAAACTATAACCAATTTTGATTCCAACGGTTTTATTTATAGTAACAAAATATTTCTAGCCGAAAAGGCTTTCACAAAAAAACTGACTAATAATTTGATAGGGTATTTAGCAAAACATGAAATTGGTCATGCGTTAGGTCTTGGGCATGCGAATTTCGATGAATCTTTGATGTCTTCTTTAGTATACAATATAAATAACAAAATTGATAGATGTGAAATAGACGCCTTAAAGGCAGCTAATAAATGGAAACTAATTGATGATTCTCCTTTTCCTAAGCTAAGTAAAAACAAATATTATATATGTAATTGATAATTACTGTATTAGAACTTCAATAGATTAAAAGGAACTGAGAATTGTTTCTTAGAATTGACGTTCCTCTTGGTGTTCATGATCCGGTTCTGGAGTAATTAATTCCATTACCTTAGAATATAGATGTAAAAATCTCCTACCTTTATCAGTAATTCTGAAAATTTGTTCCTTTTCGAAATATTCAATCAATTCTCTTTCTAGCAAAATAGAAAGATATTCTTTTAATTGGCTATAAGAAAGAAAAGCTTTATACATTATTTTTGTTTTTGCAGCACCTTCCTTCGTAGCCTCCAAAATTAAAGCTACAATATCAGTTCTACTTCTATACTTCATAGATAAATTTTATAGAACAAATGTTTCATAAAAATTGATCGCAGACATTATAATTTTATAATAAAAACATGCTATTTTTAAGTTAATATTCTTGATTTTGAATCAAGTTCAACCAATAATCGTTCACCCTTTTTTGTAATATAATAGTTTCTTGAATTCTTTTTTATATATTCTTTCATTCTTTCAATATGGTAATAAATTGAACCTGTTGATAGTGCTGTAGCATTTTGTATTTCAGAAAAACCAGCAGAGCCATTTTTAGCAGATATTGCACGTAATATTTTGATACGGGTTCGTCTAGCTCTGAGTTGAGTTTCTCCTATCAATGGAGATTATAATAGGAGAAATTATTTATTTTTTTCTAAATATGAATAGAATTTATAAAGAATATAAAAAGTCAAATGTTTTATTATAGAAATATTAAGATAAATTTATTATTTTAATACATATAGTTGGCAAATCTCTTCGTAAGACTTATAGACATATCATATACTAGTCTTAGATGCGATGCAACAAAGGGGTCGTAGCGAAGCCAGGCATCGCAACGGGCTCCAGATCCAAAAATAGGGCAGATCTACATTAAGAGAAACCCGTAGGTCAAGGGTTCAAATAATAATGGTTTTCATTATTAGAATAATTCCCTTCGGCCCCATTCTAGTCCAAAATTTTTTGTAAATAAAAAAAATTTATACAAAATATAAAATCATATACTCCCTCACTCTCTTTTAGGTTACTGCATATATTAATATAAGAAATTTTATGGATATAACGTATGGAAATTGAATCAAAATCTAATAGTAACATTGCAGTAATTGATCTTGATATTCAAGATATCGAAGGCGTTGGCCCTACAACAGCAAAAAAATTGAGAGATGCAGGTATTATTTCAGTAATGGATTTAGCAGTATCTAGTGCAGAAGAATTATCAGAAAGTATCAATGCTACAAAGGAAACCGCTGCTTCATTTATAATATCTGCTCAAAAGTTATTAAGAGAAACAAATGTTTTAGATAAAGAATTCATAACTGCAGATACAGCATTACAAAAAAGAAGGGCCATGTTAAGATGTTCTACTGGATCATATGCGTTAGATGATCTGTTGCTTGGAGGAATAGAAACACAGGCTATGACTGAATTTTATGGAGAATTTGGTTCAGGAAAATCACAAATATGTCACACATTATGTGTTATAGCAAAACAACCAATAGAGACAGGAGGTCTAGATAGTGGAGTAATATATATTGATACAGAGGGAACGTTCAGACCCGAGAGAGTAGAACAAATAGCTAGAGCAAGAGGATTTGATCCAACTGAAATTCTTAAAAATGTAGCCATCTGTAAGGTATATAATAGTTCTCATCTTGAGTTAATAGTAAAAGATTTAGGAAAATATATTGATGATTTTAAAGCAAAATTAGTAATAATTGATAGTATTATTTCTCTTCATAGAGCCGAGTTTTCTGGAAGGGGAACATTAGCTGATAGACAACAGAGATTAAATAGTATGTTACATAAATTAATTAGATTAGCAGAGATCTATAATATAGCTATAATTATAACAAATCAAGTACAATCTTCTCCAGATACGTTCTTTGGTGATCCTACAAAAGCTACTGGAGGTAATGTAATAGGACATGCATCAACATATAGAATTTATCTAAGAAAATCTGGAGAAAATAGAATTGCAAAAATCATGGATTCTCCTTATCATCCATATTCTGACACAAGGTTTACTGTTACCGAAAGAGGAGCAGATGATCTAGAAGAACAAACTACAAAGAAAGGAAGTAAAAAAACCAGAAAGAATGAAGTTGATAGTGAGGAAGAGGAATAATTTTCATCCGAAGCTATTACTCTTTTCTTGACAGGATAACTTTCTATTTGAATACCATTTTCCAGATCTAATCATTACTATTCCAATTGAAATGATAATTAATATAGTTAATAATATAATAGGATTGATAAGAAGATTTAATGGATATGGGGCTTTAGAAAAATAATCGCATTTGTAAATACCATTATTGTTACAATCTTTAATGACAGGAAATACAAGTAATATAACAGCAAATATAATTAAGGAAATTGTTCCAACTGATCCTATTATTGCGCCTAATCTTATTAGTAATTGTATATCCATAAGGGACATGATATTTTTTAAAATAGTTTCTTTTAAACTTTAACATCATAACTTTGATATATCCATTGTAACAAAACGATAATAGTTATCACCGGTTACATTAGAAAAACGTTCATTATAATATAAAAAAGGAAGATCCTTATATGTGTGTTCATCCCATATATCATGAACCTTGTCGAAATAATCTCTTTTTTTCTTTCCTACAATTCTCAAAATTTCATGTAGTAACATATGAGACACTCTTGCACAGTTATTGTCAGCAAAAAATTTTGACCGTTGTTCATCAGAACATATTTTATTAGGTCTTATCCACTGTAACATTCCAAAATTATTTGTAGCATACCCTCCTATATGACAATCACCCCAAAATGGTTTAAAATACGAAAGGTAAAAATGATATATTGATTTTCCTCTATCCTGATGATCTCTTAAGAGATAACCAAGGGACATTCTATCAAATAATTTTCCTGTTATAACCGGAAGGATATCTGCATCTATATCAAACTTTATATGAAAATATTTCTTAATCCACCAATGAAAAAATTTTACCATAGAATATACATAATTCCAATCTTCTACCTGTAATCTTTTCCATTCTTCATTCTTTGCCACATATATAAAAAATAGCTTATTATTTGATATTATTTCCATATTACATGCATTCAATGAGTGAAGAATAGCTGAAGGGAAACAGTATACAAATATCCACGATTGCATCGACATTACGGAAAAATTTTACCATTTTTGATGAATAACAATTATTAGATCTAATATACCCATATTAAAATTTTCCAATTATTGGTAGAATCATTAAAAATTAAATGAAATCATTATAAAAGCCTGCATAAGACGGGTGTATATAATTAAATAATAATGATAAATTTCCATTTACTCAATCAAATTATATTTAAGATATTATCAATAATATATCATTGAGAAATATTGAATTGTTAATTCAGGATTGGAAAGCAAATATAGTTGAACCAATCATTAAAGTTAATAATCTTGAAAAAATTACAGATACTGCATTACAAATATCAAGAATCTTATATAATAATGACCTAAATTTAGAGAAGATTCTAAATGAAATAAATATTATGCATAAAGAATTGAATAACAAAATAATTGCAAAATCTACAAATGAAAATATCAAGAGACCAACTCAGATAATTGAAATAATTAATGAATTTATGTTCAAAGAAAAAGGATTTAGATCAAATATCTATGATTATCAGAATCCTATGAACAATCTTTTAAATATCGTACTAGAAAAAAAAATCGGAATTCCGATCACATTATCAATCATCTATATTTCCCTTGGAAATTCTATTGATTTTAAATTATATCCTGTGAATTTTCCAGGATGTTTTTTGGTAAAACACATTCTAGATGACAAAGGAGATGAGATAATAATAGATCCTTTCAGTCAGGGAAGAATAATGGATGATTATACCCTAAAGAACATACTAGATAAGCTTATTCCATATAAAAATATTCCATTAACTAAAATACTTGTAAATAAAGCAACCCTCTCTCAAGTATCTATACGACTACTTAATAACATGAAAGAAAGCTTTTTTGAAACTCAAGACTACGAGAGATTGAATATAGCAAATGAGATGATATTATCTATAAACGCTCAAAATCCATACGCAATAAGAGATAAAGGAATAATTTTATCTAGTAAAAATCCCGAAAAAGCAACAGAATTACTAATTAAATATCTAGAAATTGAACCAGAAGCAACAGATGCAGATGCAATTTTAAATATTATTAAAAATTTGAGAAAAAAAAGTCTTTAGTAGAGGTTTATTTGTCCATATTTTTTTAATGTGTTATAACTTGCTTAATGGTTATTTTTTGATAGTTAAACATCTATAAAACTTATTTTAACAAAGGAAATTGTTTTTGTAATCTTATAAATAGATTTTTTGCGTTCTTTCGAGCCTCTTCTTTAATTTCTTCATTAAATATCGTATTACTAAGTGAATCCATAATAGTCTGTAATTCTTGTTCTGTAAAGTAAATTTCGAATTTATCATTAGTCATAGTTTTCATAACTCACCACAAAGAAGTATAAAATTCTATTCCTTGTTAAAATATAATATAATGATAATGAGTGTACAAATTAAATTGAGGTATAATAAATAAAGTTAAATAAAATCTAACCATTGAAGAAGTTCGTCCTTTTTTAATTTATCAATATTTATGTTGGCTTCTTCTAATATTTTATAACTATCCTCGATATAATCGTTAATAATAACAATTCTTTTAATACCAACTGTTATACACATTTTACTACATTCTAAACAAGGTGAAAAGGTACTATAAAGTGTTGTTCCACTAGTACTGGTTGCATTCCCAAATAGAGCACATTGCATAATAGCATTTGCTTCGGCGTGAGTACATAAGCATCTATCTAAACTATCGCCTGAACTCAATTCTCCATGCATTCTTGCTTGACATCTATAACAGCCACCATCAATACAATTCTTTATTCCAGGAGGTGTGCCATTATAACCTGTAGCAATTTGACGGTTATCTTTAACTATCACGGATCCTATTTGACGAGTAATACAGTTTGAACGTAATTTTGCAATTTCAGCTTGAAGCATAAAATATACATCCCAAGTAGGTCTTACCTTGTTCCAATTTATCTTATTTTTTTTTGGTATAACCATTATTAATTATGTACCTATACTTTTTATTATATTGAATCTAAAAATTTTTAAGGGAATTTTTATAGATATATGAAATAGGAAGTGAATTGCAATGCATAGATCCTTACAAAAAAACGATGAGAAACGTGCGAGGGCTATTTTCCTATTAGTTTTTTACATTTGCGCCATAATAATGGCATCTATTACTTTTTACTCTTTATATGTCAGCATTGATGAGTATTTAAGGACTGGTAAAGTAGTTATAGGAGAAGTTTTAGTTTATACAGAATTTCCATTTCCTGGATTAGCAAAGTTAATTACATATTTAATGATCGTAACCGTGGTCGGATGGTATTGCGTAACTAAGTTAGGTGGGGAAAAAGTAAGAAACATTCCAGAGTCTGCTAAGGCTATTTTACAACTGGTAGTTCTTGCTATATTGGTTCTATCTATTTATGAATTCATTTATAATTTTATTATTTGGAATTCTTTTATAACAGTAGATGCTATTAATGGAATAATTCGGTTGGACGATATAAGTGTACCATATCCAAACCCCAACACACCATGGAATCTAGTATTCGCAACAAAAATGTCATTATCAGCTCTACTAATCTCAGCACACGGATTATATACAATTTCAAAACATCGATATAAAAAAATTGAATAAAATAAGATATTATTTTGCTAATCTTTCAATTATTTTACATAAACATTTTGTAATACTCGCTAAAAGATCTATTCTAGCATATTCATTCGGTGAATGTATTTTCGAATATATATAAGTACATCCTAATGAGATGGAAGGTACATTTAAGATCTTTTGAAAGGAATGCATAGGACCAGTACCAGCAGATGAAATATTCAAAATCGTTTCTCCAAATATTTCTTTTGTAGATTCATTTACTAAATTGACAAATGGATCATTATAGCTAACTCTAGCAGCAGGTTCTCCATGAATAAATTTGATATCAATATTTTTCAGTGATTGTTTTTCTACATGCTTTTTTAAAAGCTCAAACTGTTTTTTTGGTATCATATCAGGAACTAATCTAAAATCTATCTTAACTTTTGCGTAAGAAGGTATTATGGTTTTGGCTCCTTGTCCTGTATAGCCAGAAACTATACCAGATATATTACAGGTGGGATATCCGCATAATGCTTTTTTAATTTCAATTCCTTTAATGTTTCCCAAAAAATTGGCTATACCATATTCAGTTTTAAACGATTCCTCATTAAAAATTTCAGAAGATAAAAGAGACTCTTCTTCAGGAAGGAAATCTCTTACATCACTATACCAATCATTAATCAAAATTCTTCCATTCTTGTCCACCATTGAATCAAGCAGCTTAATTAATTTCCATGCAGGATTTTCTATAATTACAGCCAAACTAGAATGTGTATCTTTGTTGGGACCGAAAGCTATTAATTCAATATAGAGCAGTCCTTTCATGCCTAGACTTATAATAGGTTTATTTTTTTCATTTATATAACCAAATTCCCATATAATACCATCACATCTGAATTTTTCTCTATATTTTATGAGATATTGTTCAATATGACTACTTCCTATTTCCTCTTCACCTTCAACGATAAACTTTACATTACATGGAATATCCCCTGTTTCTTTTAGGAAAGCCTCTACAGCTTTGATTCTTGTTATTAATTCTCCCTTGTCATCTGATGCCCCTCTTCCATAAATATAATTTCCAGAGATTTCACCACTAAACGGTGGAAAATCCCATTCATCTATAGGATCCTCGGGTTGAACATCATAATGATTGTAAAACAATAAAGTTTTTCCATTAGGATTTTTCTTGGATTGTATGTCTCCAAATACAATAGGAGGTATTTTTTCATTCTCTAAATATAATATTTCTGAATTTATTCCAGCATTAATCATCAATTTATGAATTGCTGTTGCACATTCTAGAAGATTATGATTCTTCGCAGAAACACTTGGTATCCTAATAAGGGCTTGAAGATCTAAAACCGTATTTTTAATTTGAGCATCTATGTATTTTTCTATTAAATTTTCCATCTATTTAGAAATTCGAAATCTAGAATTTTAACTTTTAAAGTAGATGTTAAATATAAAAAAATAATTTTTTTGATTAATAAATAGTAAATAAGAGGAATAAATATAACCGTGAATTAGTGAAACGATAATGATGATATCATCATCTAATTTGAAAGATATTTTTTTTAATCCTAATTCTGTTGCAGTGATAGGTGCTTCTGAAAAACCAGGGGTAGGAAAAGCCATTTTTTCGAATATTGTACAAGGATATAGTGGTAAAATTTTTCCTATTACTCCATCAAATCAAAAAGTATTGGGAATAACAGCATACAAAAGTGTTTTAGATGTTCCAGAAAATATCGATTTGGCTGTTATTGCCACACCAAATAGGATAGTTCCACAAGTTATAGAAGAAGTAGGGAAAAAGAAAATTAAAGGTGTAATAATAGTTTCAGCTGGATTTAAAGAGGTTGATGAAAATGGAGCAAGGTTGGAAAAAGAGGTTGGGGAAATTGGTAATAAATATGGAACTCGAATTATAGGACCTAATTGTCTTGGTATAATGAGTTTATCCAAAACAAATATCATGAACGCTACATTTTTAAAGATAACTCCAGCATCTGGGGGAATTGCATTAGTATCGCAAAGTGGAGCGATTTGTGCAGCTACAGTCGAGGATGCAATTGCACAGGGAATAGGATTTTCAAAAGTAATTAGCATGGGAAATAAGGTGGACATGGATGAAAATGATGTTTTAGAATTATTGGCTGATGATGAAGAAACTAAGGTTATTGTTATGTATCTTGAAGACATACACGATGGAAGGAAATTTATGGAAATTGCAAAAATGATAACAAAAGAAAAGAAAAAACCAATACTTGTGTTAAAGTCTGGTCGTACACCAGAAGGTGCTAAGGCTGCTATGTCACATACTGGTGCTTTGATGGGAGCAGATGAAACATATGATGCACTACTAACTCAATCAGGAGTAATAAGAGTAGATACCATGCAAGAATTATTCGAATTATCTACAGCATTCTCAAAACAACCAGTACCTCCTTTAAATGGCGGCGTAGCAATAGTTTCTAACGCAGGTGGTCCAGCTATTATATCAACTGATTCTTGTTCAAAATACGGGTTAAGAATGGCAAATATTTCTTCGTCGCAATCAGAGATTTCAAAAATAATACCACCACATGGTTCAGCAAGAAACCCTGTTGATATTGTTGGAGACGCAGATTTTAATAGATTTGAAAAAGTGTTGAAAGAAGTGCTATCTAATGAGAATGTTAGTGCAGTAGTTACTATGTGTACTCCTTCAGCAACATTAGATTACAATGACTTGGCAAGAACTATAATAAAAACATCTAAAGAATATGGAAAAACTATGCTTGCTTCATTAATGGGTCTAGCTGAAGGAATAGAAAATAAAAAGATTCTCTCTGATGGGGGGATTCCTCATTTCATGTA
Organism: Nitrososphaeraceae archaeon; assembly: GCA_042138015.1. Classification (GTDB taxonomy): domain Archaea; phylum Thermoproteota; class Nitrososphaeria; order Nitrososphaerales; family Nitrososphaeraceae; genus TH1177. Next base: position 28,663 of record JBHIVA010000012.1, read on the forward strand.
TGCAGAACCCGCCATAAGAACATTAGAAGCGATGTTTCGTTATAGTAAATGGATAGAAAGAGACGATCCAAAGCCTAAGGAATTCGAGGTGAACAAGACAAAAGTAAAAACCGTCTTTGAGAGAGTAAAAAAAGATAATCGAACAAGCTTACTTGAAGAAGAAGGTTACGAGGTACTAAAAGCATATGGCTTTTCGACTCCTAAGAATTATCTTGCAACAAATGAAGAGGAAGCTATAAAGTCATCAGAAGATATTGGTTATCCTGTTGTAATGAAAATCGTTTCACCGGATATAATACATAAATCAGATTCTGGTGGAGTTAAAATTGGTATAAGAAATCAAGAACAAGCAAGAAAAGCATTTAATGATATTTTAAATAATGTGAAGAATTACAAATCAGATGCAACCATAAACGGAGTTTTGGTTCAAGAAATGGTCGAAACAGCAAAAGAAACCATTTTAGGGGCAAAAAGAGATCCATTGTTCGGTCCTTTAATTATGTTCGGTTTAGGAGGAATTTATGTTGAAATTCTAAAAGATGTTATATTTAGATTAGCTCCAATCAATATTGAAGATGCCAAAGAGATGATCAAATCAATAAAAACTATCAAACTTTTAAAAGGTGTAAGAGGAGAAAATCCATCCGATATAGAAGGGATAATAGAAAGCTTACAACGTTTATCCCAATTAATAACTGACTTTCCTGAAATTGAAGAATTTGATATGAATCCCTTACTAGTACTAGAAAAGGGAAAAGGGGTCAGAGCAGTAGATGTCAGAATAGGTATAAGAAAAAATTAAATTAAAATGATATATCATTTAATCTATCTTAATTTTTTCCCACATTCTTCACAATAAATGGCATCTGTAGCATTTTGATACATACATGAATCACATACTTTTTTTTCCTGATTCTCGTTCATATCAGCACTCGATTTTTTATCCTGATCATTAGAAACTAATATTATATCTCCTATTTTAGATATATTTGTCCATATTACCTCTTTAAAGTCATCATCTTGATCGTCTGATATTTTTTTAGTAGTAACTACAACAGTTATTTCTATAGTTCCATTAGAAGATTTCTTAAGACCTATTTCTTTTACATTTCCTACCAACATTGCTTCTTGATCATAAACTGGCATACCAATTATGACTTGTATTGGAAAATATTTTTCCGTAGAAATGGATACATTTAAGGATTGAGATTCTTCTTTACTTTTAGATTGAATTATTTTTGTATTATTCGTTTTTTCCAAAGACTTTGTCTTATTTTTTTGCTCTTGCTCTTTATTAAACGATGATTTAGTTATATTTTGAGTTGATTGGGTTTCAGAAATTTTATCAGATGACGAAGATTTCAAATCTTCATCGTTATTAAATTTTCTATATTGGGATATTGTAGTTTTACAGAATGAACATTTGTATTCACCTTTTTCTACTAATATAACTCCCTCACCTACCTCTTCATTAGGATTTTCATAAATAATATCAGGAGATTCAGAATAATCTTTTTCGCATTTATTACAATAATATTTTGAAATTCTATTCTTATCTAATCTACCTATTCCAGCTATAAACAATTCTGGGCCTCCAAGATTCCCTTTTTTCTGTTCATCATCTGAAACTAATGCTATTATAAAGCCTCCAGAACCACGCAGTTTTTTCTCCTTTAAACCTTCATCTTCCGTCATCATAACCGCTTATTAACTAATTATAAAAACACCCGTATTAGTGTTTGTATGTTTGTATAATTTATTTTTTATACAATAATATAATATATTCCAATCATAGACATAAAATAAAAAATTATTTTATTTTCTCTAATTATAAATCAATCTTTAAAAAGGATTTTAATTTTGGATAAACTAAAAAATAAAACTATTTTGAATCTTCGGTATATATATAATACCTAACAACGATAAATTATAATTGTATGCCATCTTATGATAATGGAGAATCTTTCGTTAAAATATCTAACTTGATAGGTGGAGAAGAATATCAACGAGTAGCTAAAGCGCTTTTAAGCACACAAGATGCAACAGACGAAGAGATAGCAAGTGCAACAGGAATGAGAATTAATATAATTAGAAAGGTTTTATATGATATGTTTGGAAAAGCGTTGATTACCGGTATTCGTGTCAAAGATGAGAAAAAAGGATGGTTTGTTTATAGATGGCGAGCCAAAAGCGATCAAGTTGACAATTTTATCGATAATCAAAAGAAAAAGATTCTAGAGAGATTACAAAAAAGATTAGAATATGAAGAATCATCTGAATTCTATCATTGTGGACATAATGAATGTCAACGAATAAAATTTGATATAGCTATAGAATCATTTTTTAAGTGTCCTACATGTAAAGATAATCTTTCTATGGTAGACAATAATGAAATAAAAGAAGCATTGAGATATAAAATAGATCAAATAATGTCTGAGATTGCATCTGAAAAATAAAAATAACTTTTTATAATTTATAGTATATTATTATTTCATCATTTTTATTTTTGGTTACTCTAACCAAACGTAGATTTACTGCATTTGAAATTTTTGAATAACCTTTACCTTCGACGAGGGTTATTGCTTTCTTACCTCCTATAATTTTTGGTGATATGGTCAAGATTAAATCAGTTAATAATCCAGAAGAGATGCATGACCAATTCAATTCTCCACCTCCTTCCACCAAAATTTTCCTGTATCCCATTTTGTATAAAACATTAAACAATTTTCGTAAATTTACTGATTTAGTACCCATTACTAATACTTTCGCACCAAAAGAGTTAATTTTCTTTATCACATCTCTGTTAGCTTCTTTTGTCACTATTATAATAGTACTTATATTAGATGCACTCCGTAGAATTTTTGAATTTAAAGGTATTTTCCCAGAACTATCTATTATGATTCGAGAAGGAGATTTTTTTTTGCTATCATTTAATCTGACATTCAGCATAGGATTGTCTATTATTACAGTATTAATTCCAACCATTATTGCATCAACTTTAGAACGTAATTTGTGTAAACGAATTAAATCATATTTAGAGGAAATTTTAGAGTCACCACTAATGGTAGATATTTTCCCATCAACACTCATAGCTGAATTAATTATTATTTTAAGATCAGATCTAATAACCATCGACAAATTTTCCATTAATCATAACTGCTTTGATAGCATCATATGGAAGACGATGTATTATTGAGGAATATATATTATGAATTGGTTGCAGATCAAGATGAAATTTATCTATAAATAATAAATCAGCGAATTTACCTTTTAATATCGCACCAGAATTTAAATTAAAAAGATTTCCAGGATTGACAGTGATCATTTTTAGTAATTCTTTCATATCATTTTGGACATAGTATTTCGTTTGTTGCGACCTGGATACCTTCCATATGTAATCTAATTCACGTAAAAGATCCGGAGAATTAACCATAATATTATCAGTCCCAATTGCAATTTTACATCCCATTTTTAGCATTGATAATATATTGGGAATACCATTTCCAAGCATACCATTGGATCGAGGACATATAACGATACCTACATTATTTTTTACAGCTAATGAAAGATCATGAACAGAAGCATGTGTCATATGAATCAAGAGATCAGGTTTCAGAAATGCTAAACTTCTTTCAACTTCAGTTTTTCCAGTATATTTTTTTGAAAATTCTAATGTCTTTTTTGATTCAGCAGCATGAACAGCAATTATTTTTCTTTTTGTTGATTTATTTGTTAATTTATGTCCATTAAAATGATCAAAAATATATCGATATTGTTTTAAAGCGAAATCTGTATTTTCATTCGCACCACTTATTCCTAAACCATCACTTAATTCTAATATGTTGATAACACTAGATAGACTGTCAGAAGGGATCTTTTGAAGATTTAAACTTTTTTTATTGTATTGCTGTCTCTTCTCAATTTGAAACTTTTTTAAATCAAAATAATATTCTATTCTTCCAAGGATCACAGATTTTATTGGAAGACCATTTAAAGAATTTAATAATAATTTAATACCTTCTACACCTCCTTCTCTAAAATCTACAAATGCAACTATACCTTTTTTTAACATGCTTATTGCAGAATTCCGCATAAAATATTTGAGATATTCTTTATTAGTATTTGCCAGTATTTTTTGTTTAATTCCATAAACTGGATGAATTCGTTCTTCAAATTCAGAATTTATATATATATCTTTTCCAATAGAATCTGCAATATGAGTATGCGCATTAATTAATCCAGGTATAACAAGAAAACCTTCACCATCAAATACATGTACTTTATTTTTTTGATTACTATTTGAATAATTTTCCATTGGACCTGCATCAATAATAATACCTCGATCATTGATATGAATAAATCCATGATCAATAAACCTTAGATCGTTTCCATACAGTAGACTTATATTTTTTATTATTCTACTCATAGAGATTCATAAATATGGCAAATTTTACCTTCATTTCTTAACTTACGGATATTATCAAGGGATTGTGTAGCATTTTTAGCAGCCTCTCTAGATGTTCTGCCAGATCCTATTCCACAATTCAGTTTTACTGTAGATTCTTTATATACAATATCTAATAGATTGGAGATTTCAGATTCCTTTAGATCGTTAGTAATTACCATAAAATTATCACCTCCCAAAAAAAAGGTTAACGAATTTTTTTTTAGAAATTTATCAATGAGATTCGAATATGTTTTTACTACCTGTAATGTAATCTCATACGGTGATAATTTTGATTCAATTTCTGTTGAATTATTTATATCAATATGAAGAATTTTTAAATAATTATCACAAGTTAGTGTTGATTTTGTCTTTAAACAATCAAACGAGTTTCCATAAATTAAAAAACGAGAGTCCAAAATTTTCTTACTTTTTCTAGCTTCATAAGCATTATTATTGGCATCTAATGAAGTATTTCCTATTCCTATCGAAATTGAAAGTACTAGATTGGGATATTTTTTAGAAATTTCTGCAATTATTTCTACATGGTCTTCGATTGATAAGTCATTAGAAGCTACAAAATATTCATCAAAACGGTTAAAAAAGACCAGACAGTTTTTTTCTGAAAATAATTTCTGTAAATCTCCGTATATCTGAGATTGAAGAATTTGTAATTGAGCTTCTCTGTCATTTCCTAGAGTTAAAGTCCAAGCACCGTATCCTTCAATTTTTATGATTGTAATTTGTATAGTCATTTTATGATATTCATTTTATTTTCTATTTCATTAATCTCTTTAATTTTTTGTAGCCTAGTGACCATATTTACAGCTGCATTAACTGTTCTGATAGGTACTATTTTTACTCTATCCCAAGCTTGGTCTAAAGTCATGTTAGGTCCAGAGATACCCAATACTATTGGCTTATTATGTTTAAGTGATAAATCAGCGATCATTCTTGAAGCATTGTCTGCTACTATTAAGTCATGATCAGTATCTCCTTTTATAACCGCTCCTAATGTTACTATAGCATCAACATTGGTTTTATTTAACAGACTATTGATCATTATTGGCATATCAAAAGTACCTGGAACATAACATACATAATTTATAACAGCTCCTAACTTTGATGCCTGTAGTTTAGCTTCTTCTAACATAGTATTGGTAATTTCTTCGTTAAATTCAGAAACAACTAATCCTAGTCTTACTTGGTACAATTTAAAAATTAAATTACTGAATATGCTTGTATTTGTTTAGATTCCAACAATGGAATATTGGCCTTTTCAGCATATTTAGTAGCTTCTTTGATCGATAGAGAGTTAAAAGTTTTAGAATCAAGCATCTCACAAATAGCAACAGTAGGAGTCATACCGGCAAGCTTAGCCAAATATATTGCAAGCTCTGTATGACCAAATCTTTCTTTTAATAAACCTGGGGCAGCGATTAGAAGTGGAACATGACCTGGTGTTCTAAATGTACGAATAAATTCAGATATTCCTCCATTATCAATGTTTTTGCATACAGATGCTAACATCGATATCGTTAATGCTCTATCGTTATCAGTAATTCCAGTATATGTTTGACGATGATTAACAGAAATAGAAAATGAAGGTTTATCACCATATGGTGAACGACCATTTGTCATAGCTGGAAATAAATTATTTGTATTAGGAATGCTATTGAAAAGATCATGTAGATACAATAATCCCAACTTTTTAGATATCAAACCATCAATTGCTAAACATAACAAACCTCCAGCATCATTTCTCATCGTTGCGATATGTTTTGGAGTTGCATTTTCACCAGCTACAATCATGTCTATTTCATTTTCTCGATTTTTATCATCATGAACTAGAACAAACTTTCCACGACGTAATGCAAAGATTGCTTCATCTATTGTAGACAAACATGGATAATTAAACGATATTTATTATATAGTTTACTAAAAATTTTGTTATTACAAATTTTTTGGTAATAATTTAGATATATACTTCCCAATAATATCCAATTCGATATTTACAGGATCTCCCACTGATTTTATACCTAACGTTGTGGTTTTTAAAGTATGAGGAATCAATGAAATTGAAAAAATATTATCTTTGATATCAACTATAGTTAAGCTTATTCCATCTATTGCTATAGAACCCTTTTCAACTATAAATGACGATAATTTTCTAACATCATCTGGAATTTTTATAAAAATTTTTGTTTCTTGAGAAGAAAAAATTTTGTTATATATAACTCCAACACAATCTATATGCCCTTGAACTATATGTCCATCAAAACGATCTGATAATTTCATACTTCTTTCAATATTTACTTTTTCACCTTTTTTTATCAAATTAAGACAAGTTCTATTTACTGTTTCACCAATCAATTCAAATTCTGCAATATTATTACAAAGAGCTGTGATTGTTAAACAAGTACCATTAACACATATACTTTGACCAATTTTCAGATCTTTACTTAATTCTTTTAAGTCTATTTCAAGTTTAAGTTGTACTAAATGATTAATTTTATTTTTTTTTAAATGTTTAATTGATTTTACCTCACATAGAGATTCTATTATTCCTGTGAACATTCTATAATGAATATCATTTTGCAATTATTAATAAAACTATATCGATTTAAAAATCAAAGTTGTTAAAAAACTATATTTTTAATAAATTTTAATATAAAGTACCAGAAATATTTTAAATATTCAAATAATCATAATGATTATACGTTGACCATAATAATTAGAAAGGATTCTTACTTTTTCGATCTGATGAGAAAAAATCTCAAAGAATATTATGAATCAAGAAGAAGATCGAATAACATTATTCATGTATCAGATATATTGCCATCAAATTGTCTAAGAAAACAATACTACATTAGAAAAATACCAGAAATGAACATACTATCTGATGAGTCAATTCTCCATTTTGTCAGAGGAGAATCAAGTGAATTTGTTATCACCAAATTACTAAATATTGGTGTTGCACAAATAGAATTAAAAATTGAAGAATTAATTGGTCATCCAGATATAATGAATGAAGAATTCATAATTGAATTAAAAGATACAACTAGTTATAACCGATTAGATATCAATGATAAGAAATTTAAATCTTATCTAAGACAATTATTATATTATTTAGTTATATCGGGATTAGAAAAAGGAATTATTTTTATTAAATATATAAATGAAGAACTTAAATTTATAAAAAGCGATCCAGAAGGGGATTATTTTTTTCGTTCCAATAAATCAAAGAAACAAGAAATAGAAAGTTGGAAAGTTTTCCTACCCAAAAATGATATAATTAGAGAAATATTGAAGAATGAGATGATCAGAAGAAAGAACTTGCTTTTAAAAGCTATTACTGAAAACAATGTTGCAATATTACCACGAATACATGAGTCAAGAAGAGATATAGTTTGTACTAAATGTGAATATTATAAGATTTGTATGGAAAAAGATAAAGAAACCGATGATGCAGCAGATATGGCAAAAGAATTAGATCTATTTGATATTAATGGATTAATTGATTTTAAACCTACTTTTAAAGACTAAAAAATAGATGTATTAATAAATTAGAAATATAAAATGATAAAATTTTGGCAAAATAATTAGTCGATTATATCTCTTAACTTTATAAATATCCCACTAATTAAATTTCAATATAATTTAACTAGAATAAGCAAGGTTATAATAATATGTCATTAATAAAATTAAGAAAAGGTCATGAATATTATAACAAATCGTGGAAATCATAAAGTTGAAAAAATAAGAGAGTATGAATATAGAATAAATATTAACGAATCAAAAAAAATGAATGTTCCAGTTACAATTTACGCTGATGATAATTTAATTTTAAAAATGAGTAATGATAGAACGCTTGATCAAGCTGTAAATGTTTCATCCTTGCCTGGAGTAAACAAACATGTAGTTGTATTACCAGATGGACATGAAGGATACGGATTTCCTGTAGGAGGTGTTGCGGCTATGGATTTAGAAGAAGGCGTAATTAGTCCTGGTGGAGTTGGATATGATATCAATTGTGGTGTTAGATTACTTAGAACTAACCTCAAAGTAAATGAGGTTAGAAATCAGTTAAAACATCTTGTAAATGAATTATTTAGTTCGATTCCTTCTGGAGTGGGTAGTGAAGGAAAGATTAGACTAAGCAAATCAGAACTAGATAACTTACTAGTCGAAGGTGTTGATTGGGCTGTTGAACATGGATTCGGATTAGAACATGATGCAGAAGTATGTGAAGAGAAAGGCAGAATGATAGGAGCAGATCCTGAAAGTGTCTCTGATACTGCAAGAAAAAGAGGCTTACCTCAACTAGGAAGTTTGGGTTCGGGAAACCATTTTCTTGAAATACAACAGGTTCAACAAATATTTAATGAAAAAGCTGCACGAGTAATGGGACTTGAAGAAGGACAATTAACAGTCTTAATTCACTGTGGTTCTAGAGGATTTGGACATCAGATATGTAGTGATTATCTTAGATATTCTGAACAAACATTAAAAAAATATAACATAGAGCTAGTTGATAGAGAGTTAGCATGTATTCCAAATAATTCCCCTGAAGGAGAAAATTATAGAAAGGCAATGTATTCTGCTTTGAATTTTGCATGGTGCAATAGACAAATTATAACTCATTTTACCAGAAGAGCATTTGAAAGGATATTTTCAGCATCTGAAACAGAATTGGATATGAAATTAGTTTATGATGTAGCACACAATATTGCAAAAGTAGAACGTCACAAAGTAGATGGAGAAGGAACTAGAGACATGGTGGTCCATAGAAAGGGAGCAACTAGAGCATTCCCTGCAGGAATGAAAGAAATTCCTAGTATATATCGTGATGTTGGGCAACCTGTTATAATCCCTGGTTCCATGGGAACCGCAAGTTGGATATTACTAGGAAATGCTAAATCTCTCGATCTAAGTTTTGGATCTACGGCACATGGTGCAGGAAGAACAATGTCAAGAAGTGCAGCAAAAAGAAATTATACTGTCGACAAAGTAAAGAGCGAATTGGAATCTAAGGGAATATATATTAAAGCTTTAACAAAAAATGGAATAGTTGAGGAAACACCTTTGGCATATAAAGATGTAGATTCAGTAGTTAATGTATCAGATTCCCTAGGAATTGCAACTAGAGTAGCGAAATTGATACCGGTTGGAGTGATTAAAGGATAGTATGAATGACGATATTGATATAGAGATCCTAAAAGCAAAAAAAATGAGGCAAATAAAGGAACGTATCATCAAACAACAAAAAGAGAATGAACTTAAGATAAAAGTTAAAAACGAGATCCCAGAGAATGAAATTATTTTATCTTATCTATACGATCGTGGTAATGAGGTTTTAACTCTTGCTGAATCACAGTTTCCGGTTCAAACTAAGACAATAATTAAAAAAATCGTAGACCTAATAAAAATAGGAGAGATACAAAATAGGATATCAGGAGGAGAGCTTCTTTCTTTATTTCGTTCATTGGGATTAAATATTAAAGTAAATACTTCCATAAAAATTGAAGAACATGGAAAATATGTATCTTTTGCAGATAAACTTAAACAAGATAAAGATAAAGGGAATGATTATTGATAGAAGTTTAATCCAGCCTAAAAGTTGTTTTTAATTATGTAAAATTATTTGTATAGAGATATATATCAAAAAATTGAGATATAAGTAATTCAGATAACATTATTGTAAAATATCATCGTTACAGTATCAAACAGCATAAAAAATTGATATCATCAAAAAATAAATAATAAAATTTTAAACTCTTCTTCCTCGTCTTCCACCTGGCTTTCTAGTGGTATCATGTGGAACTGGAGTTACATCGTCGATCCTACCTATTCTAAATCCAGCTCTAGCAAGAGCTCTTATTGCAGCTTGAGCTCCGGGACCAGGTATTCTAGGCCCTACCCCTCCAACAGCTCTAACACGAATATGTAAAGCGTTTATTCCTTTACTTTTTGCAGCATCTGCTGCTGATACAGCAGATTTCATCGCAGCATAAGGAGAAGATTCATATCTATCTGCAGTAACATGTCTACCTCCTGAACTAAAGGAAACCGTTTCAGCACCACTAATATCCGTTATATGTACTAATGTATTATTATAACTACTAAAAATATGAGCTACACCCCACTTGTATTGGGTAATATCTTCTGTTTCAGACATGATTGATATCATTACATTAGAGTAGGATATTAAAACTTTATTAATATCAGAAAAAATGCATATAACCCTTATCTTCTAGTAAATAATAATCTTCACAAACCATATTTCTATTTTTTAAGTTAGCTAAATCAAATATCTTATTGTTATTTACAAGTACTCTTCTGCTTCCACTTTTAACTTGACCAATTACAATAACTTTTAACCCAAATTTTTTAGAAATAGTATTAATTTTCTTCATAGATGATCGTTTGACTGTAGCTACTATTTCATATTCTTCACCACCATTAAAAATTAAGTCATGAAGACTAATAGAGTTAGTTTTTGAAAATTCTTCTAATCCATCTGGTATAGGAAGATTATCAATAAAAAAATCTACCTTGCTTTGATTAGCCAATTCATAAAGGGAAGTACTTAATCCATCGCTGGAATCAATCGAAGATGTAAAATAATTGCCAAGTAATTTCCCAAACTTTTGCCTTGGTGATGGATATAAAACACTTTTTATTGCTTTTTTTTTAAAATTTCCATATGCCTTCGATTTATTTTGCAATATATTCAATCCTGCTGCAGAATAGCCAAATTCACCAGACACGATTATAATATCATCTTTGATTGCTCCGCTTCTTTTTGGTATATCAAAGTTTGAACTCGTGAAACCAAGCAAAACACAATCAATAACTAGTTCTTTTGACTCGTTTGTATCTCCTCCTAAAAAAGTAATACCGAATTCTTTTGATGCCTTCTTGAATCCCAAGACTAGATTATTAATTTTGTTTTTGGTCCAGCTTCTAGGTATTCCTAGTGATAATAGTGAATAAAATGGCGAGGATATACCTTTTGCAGACATATCGCTAACAGCTGATACTATACTTTTTCTAGCAATTTGCCAGGGAGCCATCTGTTTTAATACATCTGTGCTTTCAACTAACATATCTGATTTAATGACTATATTGTTAGGAGTATACTTAATACCATGTTCATCCTTTAGGTTTTGAAAAAATATAAAAGAAACATCATCTCTTAAATTAGGATTAAATTTGTTCTTTTGAATAAGTTTAGAAAAAAATATATTGATAATTTCTTTCTCATTTATTTTGGTCATATATTCTCTTAACTCTATTCATAATATTTTTATAAACAATTTTTACTCTTGAGGGTATAGACTCAAGAGAGATTCTTAATACATGTTCAGTATTTGAAAATCTGAACAATACCCAAGATGTATCATCAAGAATTATTTTTATTCCATCTATAGTAATTATCTCGGTTGAATCAGATTTAAATTCTTCATATAATTTTTCCATTATAGATTCTTGTAATGTACTATCAATAGGCATTTTTTCTCTTATTTGCGAATAATTTGATATAAGGTTCATACACTCTCTCATTAAAGGTTGTTCTAAATTACTTATTAGAATACTTGCAAGAATTCCATCCCTACACCAATTGAACTTTGACATGATAAATCCTGCACTACTTCCTTCTCCTCCTGCACCAGCATAAGTATCTAACATTTTTTGAACAACATTTGATTCTCCAACTTTCGCATAAATTAAGTTTCCATTATAGTTTTTTATAAACTGACCTATAGCATTACTAGTATCTAAACTGGTAACAAAGTCTTTAATTTTGAACCTATCGATAGTACTTGCAATACACAGTAAAAGTGTACTATCTGAGTTTAATTTTTCACCTTTATGATTTACAACAACTAGTCTATCCCCATCAAGATCAAATGAAAAACCATAATCTAATTTACAAGATTTAACAATAGACTGCAATTGAATTAAATTGTCAGTTGTTGGGTCAGGACCTCTAGCAAATATCTCTTTATTACCATTTACATTGTAAGTAAAATGTCCTACTTTTTTAAAAAGTTCATCTACAATACAGCAACTGGCTCCACCGCCACTATCTAAACCAATTCTTTTTGATCCAATATTGTAATGAGATGGTTGTATTAAATCTAAAAGCTCATCAGAATAACTAGATTTTAGGTTTGATATATTTCCGTAATTATTATTATCATGATATGGATGTATCGTTAACAGTTCTTTCAATTCATGTTCAAATAGACCTCGTCCTTTAACAATAAATTTAAGACCATTCCATTCAAGTGGGTTGTGCGAAGCAGTAACAATGATTGCCCCTTCAAATTTCTTTGATTCTCTGAACACTATGGGTGTTGGACAAATACTCATATCATAAACGTCAATTTGATTTTCTAGAAGGCTTGAAATGATTATCTTTTTTATTATTTCGCTTGAATAGCGTGTATCACGTGCTACTATGCATTTAACATTTTTTTTTGAATTTTTAAGAAAAGACGAAAAAATAGAGGAAAATTTATAAATTTCATAAAGATTCAGATCTTCACCATAAATCCCTCTAATTCCAGATATGGAAACCTTCATAATATATTAAATTATAAAAATTCAAGATTTAATTGTGTTGGTAGAATGTGGGTTATATACGGGTTTATATTATATTCTTGTTACCAAAAAAGATGAAAACTACAAATTAGTAACATGATAATGTTTGCCTCTGTAGCTCAGCCTGGTTAGAGCGAAGGTTTCGTAAACCTTAGGCCGTGGGTTCAAATCTCACCAGAGGCTTTGTAGTCTAAGCAATAATCATTGAAACAGAATAAAGTAAACATTTATGTCTCTAAAACAGAATCATAATAATACAGGATTTCATCTGATTTCTATGATACACTAAAACAATTACAATCTTCACGCTGAACAAGATAAAAACGATATTTTAATAATTCATGAATATATTTAGGATAAGAATTTGCAACCCTATGAATAGCTCATTGTATATACTTCTATCATAATAAGAAAACAAATTCGAAAATCTTTTAGAAACGCTAATAGAGATGATATTAGGATTCCTAATGATGATAGAAAATGAAAAAATTTACAAAGTATCTACTAAAGAAAAATTAGAAAAATTTTAAAATATTTAAAGTACCTATGCCAAAAATGAATATTATCCATATGAAGTAAATAATTTTCTAGAAAAATTGGAAAATAACAACATATATGAGATATTACCTCTATTAATCTCATTTTGAAAGAGGGTTCTGTTTCAAAGATGTTTAAATTTCTAAATGGGATAATACAAAATTGATATTAATAGATTTAAAATTACTCTTCAATTATCAGTTTTACTACAATAATTTAAAAATACTTGATAAGTGTTGAGATAAAATCTTGAAAATAATAAACAAAAACAAAGGGAATTTAACTCAACTATTCTTTGGGTATCCAATTATTATCATATCTGTATATTTTGTATCAGATCATTAACCTTAGTTTCTGACTTAAATGAATAGATAGATCATCCATCATGTCAAGTTTTAAGGTATATTGAAAATATATACCTACAATGTTAACTGTCTAAATGTGCTGTCACCTAAAATGATAGAAGAACATCAATCCGAGATTATAAAATGCAATGTATTAAACGGTACTTAGGGACCAAATAAACCAATAAAAATAAAGATATATAACAAGTACTTAAAGCTAATTTAACTTGATTTTTCTGTAGATAGGTAGCCATTATTTTTAAAAAATTAGTTATATTATATAAGGATGGTTTGAGAATGTTTTCACAATTTTATCTGATTAATTTAGTAAAGTATATTAAACATAAACACACATTTTGTTAGTAACAGGTGATAGATTGAATGTCTTTCCAATCTCAAATTCCCTTAGTTCTTTTGAAAGAGGGTTCAACTGAAACAAAAAAGAAAGATGCGCAAAGAAACAATATTACAGCAGCAAAATTGATTGCAGAAACTGTTAGATCCAGTCTGGGGCCCAGAGGAATGGACAAAATGTTAGTTGATACTATAGGAGATGTCACTATAACAAATGACGGTGCTACAATTCTTAAGGAAATGGAAGTTGAACATCCTGCAGCAAAAATGTTAGTAGAAGTAACAAAATCAGTAGATAGTGAAGTAGGAGATGGTACAACCTCTGTAGTAGTATTATCAGGGTCACTGATCGAAAAAGCTGAAGAACTTTTAAATAAAAATGTACATCCAACCATTGTAGTAGATGGATACAAAAAAGCTTGTAAGAAAGCAACAGAAACTTTAAAAAACATTGCAATCAAAATAAATCCAAAAGATAAAGAATATTTGAAAAAAATAGCAAGGACATCCATGGCATCAAAATTAGTTTCTACAAATTCAGAAGAATTAGCTGACCTGATAGTAGATGCAGTATTATCAGTTGTCGAGGAATATAATGAGAACAAAAGATACGTTGATATTGATAATATAAAAGTAGAGAAAAAAACTGGAAATTCGATCACTGACTCTAAATTAATAAATGGGATAGTTCTAGACAAGGAAGTTATTCATGGAGGTATGCCAAAAAGAGTTGAAGATGCAAAAATAGCATTAATTAATGCACCAATTGAAATTGAAAAAACTGAATTTGACGCAAAAATAAATATTGATTCGCCAGACAAGATGCAAAAGTTTCTAAAAGAAGAAAATAGAATGTTGAAAAACATGGTTGACAAGATTAAATCAGTAGGAGCAAACGTTGTATTATGTCAAAAAGGTATAGATGAGATAGCACAACATTACTTGGCTAAATCTGGAATACTAGCTGTTAGGAGAATAAAAGAAAGCGATATGTATAAACTCTCACTTGCTACTGGAGGGAGATTGTTATCAAATATTGATGAATTATCTAATGAGGATTTAGGTGAATCCAAACTAGTTGAAGAAAGAAAAGTCGAAACCGATAAATGGGTTTTTGTTGAGGGTTGTAAAAATCCAAAATCTGTATCAATATTAGTTCGAGGTGGTTCACAACGGGTTATAGATGAAGTAGAAAGATCAGTACATGATGCCTTAATGACAGTAAAGGATGTGGTAGAGTATCCATATGTTATAATAGGCGGAGGGGCTCCTGAAGCAATAGTTGCTCAGAAAATAAGAGATTGGTCAAATACTTTAAGTGGGAGATCTCAACTAGCTGCTGAAAAGTTTGCTGATAGTCTTGAAACGATACCTTTGGTTTTAGCAGAAAATGCTGGAATGGATATCGTTGATACTCAAGTTCATTTACGTGCAAAGAGTAATACATTGAAAGCTAAATATGGGATTGATGTAAACAATAGCAAAGTATCTGATTTGACCACGTATAATATATATGAACCATTGGCAGTCAAAGAACAAGTAATCAATACCGCAACAGAGGCATCATGTATGATTTTAAGAATCGATGACATTATTGCAGCTGGAAAATCGAAAGGTGTACCTCCTGCAGGTGGTGGAGGAAATCCGTACGGCAGTGGAATGCCTGATATGGATATGTAATTAAATATAACTATTTTTTTATTTTCTACAGAGAAGGTGAATTATACAAATTTTGAATAAGAATTCAAAAGATAAGATACTTAACAATGATCAAATCTTAGATAGTTTAGGAAATATAACCCGTAGAAAAATTCTTAAAATTATTTCAAAAGAGCCAATGTATTTTAATCAACTTGCTAAAGAAATAGGAATTGGTCAGCAGGCAATTTTGCGTCATGTTAAAGTATTAGAAGAAGTAGGATTGATAGATACATATACAGAAAAAAGTACCCTCGGTGCACCTGATAGAAAATATTACAGACTAAATTCTTCTTTTAGTTTGAATTTAGTATTCTCAAAAAATGAATTTAGAATCAATAATCAAGAAATTGCAAATCATAGACTCGATGAATCTCGAGATTTATACGAAAAATTTGACAAGTTGAGTTCTAAAATTGATGATACATATAAAATTGATAATATGGGATCTGCACTTCAGGATATACAAGACATTCTACTAGAAATAAATAATGATATACAAGAGTTAGAATTAAGATTAAATGATTTATATGCATTAAGGCAATCCTTATTACAATTGATGCATGCTGTTGGTAAAAATAATTTTGAATATATTGAACGAAATCTTCTTTATATCTTAATGGAAGATCATCCCAAATCTATAGTTGAATTAAATAATTTGTTGTCTAAAGATGATAGCAAAACCAATATCAAAGAGATCTTAAATAAAATTTCAAATAAATTAGAAAATGATGATTTTATAGTATCACTTAAAAAAGGAATACAATCTAAACATCAAACATGATTTTTATTACAAAATATTTAGTTTAGTATAAACTGGTCAAAATAATTTAATTTATTCAAACATTTGAGTAAATAGATATTCACACACAATAGGTGTGTAAGTTTATATTTCTCTAGTACATATATATTAATAAATTAAAAATTGCTTAAAAAAATATTATCAATTACCAATAAAAATATGATATACTTATTCATATCTTCATTCTTTGCAGTTATTAAAAAGGAGGTCGTTTAAACTTGAAAGTTCTAATGGTTTGTACAGAATATCCCCCAATGTTGGGAGGTCTAGGTCGATACACTTACAATCTTACAAACAATCTAAGGAAACATG
>JBHIVA010000013.1:0-45624 GCA_042138015.1 Nitrososphaeraceae archaeon
TGTAGACGAGAGGAATGTAATTTATTTCATGTACATAACTGGATACAATTCTTTGTATCTATGTATAATGATATCATTGATAACAATAATGATTTTTTGTTGAAGGAGGTGAATTTTATCTTAAATTAACACAGCCCTTTTTAGAGTAATATCATGAAATATTATTATAATATCCATATTCTAATTACGAAAACGTGTTTACATTTTGCTATAATTCGATGATATAAATTTATGTAAACAAATTAAATGTGATAAAGTCGATTTGAATAAAATAAATAATTTTCAGATATTCTTATTAAAATTCTTATTTATTTTATACTATAAAATCAAATAGAATTTTTTTTAGAGTTGATTAAAAAATGATCTTTATTTCAATAGTTTAGGTATGACCTTTTCCTTCAATCATACTGAAGGAATGAAATATGCTGGGTAGAAGAAGATCCAAAGATTGAGACACTCCTTTTGTACTTCCTGGAAGATTTATTATAAGAGTATTGCCTCTAAGTCCAGATATACCTCTTGAAAGCATTGATAATGGTGTTCTTCTTTGTCCATGGGATCTAATAGCTTCAGAAATTCCTTTTGTTTCTCTCTCTATAACTAATTTAGTTGCTTCCGGTGTAATATCTCTTTTACTAAAACCAGTACCTCCAACTGTTATTATCAGATCAACTCGTTTCTCATCTGAATATTTAATGAGATTTGTTTTTACGGTGTTGATCTCATCAGGCATAATTTCATATCCAATCACCTCTGTATTATTATGTTGCGTGTGTAATCTGTTAATGATCATTTTACCTGATTTATCAACTCTTTTTCCATTAAATGTAGAATCACTTATAACCAGTATCGCAACTTTCACTTTTTTTTCTCGATCTTCAATATAATCCTTTTTTCCTCCAGTTTTTTCTAACAATCTTATTGTTTCTATTGATAAATGCTCATCTATAGGCTTTAACATGTCATAAACAGTAAGCACAGCCATACTGCATCCAGTAAGTGCTTCCATTTCAACTCCCGTTTTCCATACGCTTTCAACTCTAACAGTTATTTCTACCATTGATTCATGTAATAATAGATGCACATGAACATGATCAATTGGAATAGGATGACAATAAGGAATTAATTCCCAAGTTTTTTTGACCCCTAAAACTGCAGATATTTTAGCAGATTCTATAACATTTCCTTTAGGTATTCGCTCTTCCTTTATAAGTTCAATAGTTGATGGAGTAACCTTAATAGAGGACTGTGCAGTTGCAGATCTTAATGTATCTACTTTATTGGATACATTAAACATTCCACTATAGAAATTAGTATTACTCATTTATATCTACACCTTTTAACCACATATCATTAGATCCTGTTTTCTCTTTTTTCCATATAGGACATCTTTTTTTAATATTATCAATTCCATAACTACATGCTTCAAAAGCTTCCCTTCTATGAGAAGATGACACAGCAACAATTACGCTTATTTCCCCAACTACTAAATTTCCTATTCTATGAATAGCTATAAAATTTTTTATATTCCAACTTTCAAAAATTTCTTTCTCTATTTTTTCCAATACATCTTGTACCATTTCTTCATATGCTTCATAAAATATTGATTCAACTTTTTCATGTGAATTATTATCTTTGACATGTCCAGTAAAAATTACTACAGCACCAGATGAATTATCCTTAATCTGATCAAATACATAACTTTGATCAATGATATTTTTAGTTATCGAGATCATTATTTTACTCCTATATTACTGAATAGAGAAATAATTGTTAACACATCTACTCCGTCTCCATAGAAATACTCTCATAATATATTGTCATATTAATAATATATAAGAAGTTTTTTCAGAAATCTGAAAGGTAGATAGATATATTGAACTGGCTTTGTTAAATTACATAATAGGAGTATTTATGTAGAAATCAAATTATTATCATTCACTTTTTATCTTTGAGCTCCAAATAAATTTATATTAATAGGTACATGATCTTCTCAAAGGGTCTTTGAATTATCTTTCTAATATGTAAAGAATTATGTCCCCTTTTTCATCGTTGATGATTTTAATATTTCTACAACAACCAAAAAAATGCGTAAAAAGCCTATTAATATGACTGTTAGCTATTCTATATCTCACTTATACTATTGTATTTTATGAAAATAAAAGTTCCAAGCTTAACCATTAAAGCTCTTAATTCTGTATGTTGTAAAAGTTAATGATCTTTACCAAATTTGAATCCTATCAATAATGCAAATTCTAACCATCTCCAATAACAATCAACATCAACATAACCAATTTCCTTCAGCCACCTTATCTGAACATTTATGTTGGTTAATCTTTCTTCATGTTCTTTATTTCGAGGTGCTCTAGCCATTTCTTTTCGAAAATATTCTTTTAATCTTATTGAATCTGATGAAATATGATCGAGATTACAAAAAATACCGCCAGAGTTAAGTATCGAAAATATCTCCAAATAAATCTCTTTTTTACGTTTGTGAGTTAAATGATGTATGGCAAACGTAGAGATTATGGCATCAAACTTTCCTAATTTAGGAAGCTTATTACTTAAATCATGTTCTACTATTCTGACTGTCTCTTCACTCGAAAATTCTCTTCTTAGTTCTGTTATCATATGTGGAGAGAAGTCTATAGCTACTGAATTTACTTTTGGAAATCTTTTCTTTACCAATTTTATTAATCTTCCATTTCCTGATCCCAAATCAAGAATTCTTTTCGTCGAACTAGGTATAAACTCAAGTAATACAGATTCTCCTTCCGTTCTATGTGGGATATTATCTATTCTATTCAAATAATCTGTAACTCGATCAGGAGATAGCCATTTACTAGGATCATCTATACTAATTGGTTTTTTTTCAAACAAGTTTAGAACTAAATAAGTATTATAAATAATTTTCGCGAATAATTCTTTTAATAATTATAAATTTTAGATTAAAATACAATTGAGGTCATTCAAACTTTAGTGTATCGAGATAAAGTAATTAGATTTATTTATTCTAATTTTATTGTAAAAAAAATATTTTATTTGGAAACTACTATAATATCAATTTCCTTTTGTTTTTCAGAATCGATCTCCTCTTTTTCCTTTAAAAGTTTTTTATATTTTATCCTTAGTTTTTCGGGTATCTCATACTCGAAACACATTATCTATCTATACGTCTCGGTGCTAATAAAGATTACAAGTTAATTCCTTTTCATCTATGAATATACTTTCAGAATTGGATAATGCACCTAAAAAAAATTAAAAACTGAAGTATATATTCAGCAAAAGTAGTTTTTTCATCATAAAAAGAATAAATAATATAAAGAATCTACTATGGATATCAAGGAAAATTAATAGGAATAATAAAAGATTAAACTGAGAAAAACATATTACAATTTATCTATGAGGTATTTGGTTTTAACTATATTTAGTCAAATATCACATTTAATCATACCATTCTCATAAAACTATAATGCAAGCTAAAGATATAATAAAATCAAAGCATATTGAACGACTTGGATATTTTATCAAAATTAGAGGAAATAGCTAAAAATCAATCTCTTCCATCAATAGGCCCTATCAAAGGAAAAATACTTTATGAAATTATCCAAAAATACAACCCTAAAAACATTTTAGAAGTTGGAACTTTACATGGATATTCTGCTATATTGATGACAAATTCTCTTTTGGATATAAATGATAATAAAAATACTGCTGATAGTAAGATTAACGAAATTGTAGTTGTAACTATAGAAATTGACAAGAATCTTGCTAATATTGCAAAAAATAACATACAGAAAGCAGGATTATCAGATAAAATAAAAATAATTAATGGAAATGCTCTAGAGATAATTCCGGATCTTTATAATCGATATAAATTTGATTTCGTCTTCTTAGATGCTGAGAAAATTCAATATTTTGGATATCTCAAACTCATCGAAGATTGTAATCTTCTGAATAGAAATGCCGTAATAGTTGCGGATAATGTTATTCTTTATGAGGATGAAATGAGAAATTATTTAAACTATGTTAGATATTCAGGAAAATACAATTCTTATACTACTCAAACCACTTTAGAATTCACCAAAAATATTAAAGATGCACTTGAGGTAAGTGTAAGGCGTTTATTAGTATAACAATTTGACTATTCTTTATAAAATATTTACAAAATTTGTAGATTAGGGATATACATTCGATCTAGCATTTAAGACTACTATGAAATATCCTATATCTATCTAATGTAAAAAGTAAATGACAGTTATATTTTAAAATTCAATTACTACATTCAAGATAAACAACGAAAATATTATTTAAAGAAATATGAATTCTATAATGAGAAAGAATCATTTTTTATACAGTTATAGTACATGCAAGAGCTCTCTAAATAAATACAATTTATTTAATTAATACGAATTACTTCTAATTTATTGCCACAGAAAGGACAAAACTTCATATTAATACCAATATATCTAAAAATAAAAAAAATTGTATTAGATAGATCTTCACAACACAAAGTATCTGTTAGAATTTCATAATCAAAATCTTTATTGAAGAATTTATGGACACGATATTGTATTATGAATTTCATAAAAATTAAATAATTCTTAACTATATAAAATCTTATATAACATCTAATAAACTTACAACATTTATTACAAGCTCATAATGATATTCTAAAAAGGAAAATGTTTAGGTGAAGATAAAAATTATTTAAACCAGTTATTTACCGCTAGTCACATGAGATAAAAAAAGATAACTAATAAGGTTCTATCCTAGCATATATTGACAACGTACGAAAAATATCAATTCCATATTCTTGTTTATATTATTTAAGCATCTTTTTTGGTTGTTGTAGAAATATTAAAATCATCAACGATGAAAAAGGGGACATAATTCTTTACATATGGAATTGGATTCAACTATTTGTTCTTCTCATATCTATAATAAGGAGTATCATTGCAGTTATAGATTAGGCTATAATTAGGATCGACTATAATATAATATTTCATAATAAACTGATTTTTTGAATAGCAAACATGATAATATAAAATGTGATCAATGAAACATATAATTACATAAAGCTTTTCTTTCTAAATCCCTATATTACCAATAATGAAAAATCATTTGAAAATAATTGAAAATCAATTGTAAAATTTTCTTAAATTTATAGTAACAAATGTCAATAATTCCTATTGATAATTTATAATTAATTTTTATAATAAATTACAATATTATGGACCTATCTAATTCAGAGTGATGAAATATAATAAGAATACTTTATCAATTACGATGAACAAGAGATTTCTTTTACCTAATGTAATCCAATTTATATTTCTCGATAAATTTTTTTAATATCTATAGAATCAACTTTCCAATAGTTTAAATTTTATTTGAATATCCGTACTATTTACAACAGAAAAATTCTCTAAATTCAATAACCTTATTATTTAAAATTAATATATAATATTATGGGTGCGGTATATAGACCTAAGGATAACAATTGGTTTAATAAAATAATAGGAAATTCCTTAATTGATCTAAGTCCTGATATCAAAGATGATGTATTGAGATTATTAAGTTCTAGGTATGAAGAAAATTCAGAAAGAAAACTTAGGGAAATACTAGGAGACATAAAAACAGAGAAGTTATTGAATGATATTAAAAAAAATATCGATCTTTTAAATGAAGATGAAAGATTTGATTTAAAAAATATTTTTAAGGACTCTCTTACGTTTGATTAATTATAACGTTGCTGTTTAGAAATCGTTATAACTTTTCTATTAATTAAATAATGATTATGTCTAGTATATATACAAAATGATAACATTCATTTTCTTTTGAATTAAGATATTAGTAATCAATGACTATATAATATCGTTAAAATACTGTTTGACTCTTTTGATGAAAATATTCAAATATATTTATGTAAATTATATTTAAATCCGATTTCTTATAAGAAATTATCATATAATGCACCTCAATATGTAAAAATAACCTTTGTTTTCAATAAAATCTAAGGTATTTTGAACAATGATCATATTTCTCTGTTCTGATATTGATTCTAAACACATAAGTGTACTGGATTAATACCAATACATACAAAAATAGATTACGAATATTGAATAACTTCATGATCCATGATGAAAATTGATAAACTTTACTTTTATAGATAACACATATAAAATTTCTAAATCATTCCAGACAAACTTATAACTTTCTCGTGATCATATGTAAAAAGCATAGTATTTTGAAATATTAAGTAAATTTAACCTAGAAAATACCCAAGGAATAAATTTAAAAAAAGGCAGATTATTTGTTTCTTTAATATCTAATCTTTTAGCAAAAATAGTGATTCTTAACTGTATTTTCTATTACTCATTAGAAATAAAATTGTCTAAAGTTATTAAATTTTTGTTAAAAATTAATAGATAAATATCTTATATAATGATAAAATATAAGTTTAAATTCTCAAAATTATCTATTCAAACTTACTAATTAAATGCCTAGAGTACCAAAATTCTACATAATGTAATTTATACTACTATTTGGGAAAATGAAATTTTGTAGAAAATTTACATTAACTATAATATTTAATCGATTTTCCCTTTATTGTTAACTTATTCTAAAATCCTAATTAGAATATAAAAAATATAAAAAATAAATTCGATCAAATTGTTAGTAAAAATTCCAAAAATTTAGATTAGATTTTGTTTCAATTAATTATCTCTTAAAAAGGTTATAAACTATTTGAATACTATAAAATTGAGGCAAAAATAAACATATAAAAAAATTCTATCCAAACTTTATTAAGCTCAATCTTTCAATTATTAATTTATTATGTCATTCTATGGTGTAGATACATTAGGTGGGTTAACTGAAAAATTAAAACAATTGATTGATGATACGCAGGTGCAATATGAGTCATTAATAGATTCTACAAAGCGTTATAAACAAGGTAAAATGAACGAAAAGGAATATTTTGCAAGTGTTGGTAAATATCTTATAGCAAGCTCAGCACTAAATTTTTTAGCCATTAAAGTAATCTTGGAATTGAAATCAGCATTTGATAAAGGTTCTTCAATAAAAAGTTCGACTGGAGGTCTTTTTGATCCTTCTTCTAAAGAATCTTCCGATTTCGGAATTGGAGGATTTGTTAGTGGCGGTGGTAAAATCGAATCTAATCCCATTTCTGGCTCTGATCCATCAAATTCTACGATAGAGTCCGGTTTAATATCAGTAGATACTGGAATCCAAGGTTCTAATGATCGAGATCCTAAGAAACTAAAAAATTGTATTGTATGTGGTAGATTTATCCCAATTACAGCAAAATTTTGTAGTAAATGTGGTAATTCGCAATAATTAAAAATAGCGAATGGTGTTATAAAGATTATTATGAAGCTATTTAACGGTAAATCTGCTACTGAAGAATATATGTCTACACACTCACTTACCTTTTCCACTCCTGAAATGACATTAAAGAAGTTTGTATTGTGGTTATCTGAACTTACTGAATTTAAAGGAGAACAAGTACCTAGGATAATGCTTTTTTTAGAAACTAAAGAAATTCCACAAAATGATGAGTTAAACAATGATGATAATAATATCTATACCAATTTGCTGCCTGATGTTGATGAAACATTTCGACCTACCGGGGCAGTAACTGACATGTTTCAATCTAGTTCAACATTTCATGACTCACAAAAAGATAACAATCATGTTCTTGAAAAAAAGTCCAACGTTTCTAACTTAGATTCAGAAAAAAATGAATCAAAATTTTGCATTGAATGTGGTGTTAAACTTAAATACAATTCTAAATTTTGCATAAAATGTGGTACAAAACAATAATATTGTGTTAAATGAAAATATCGAAAAATTTCTTTAATTTCATGTTTTGGTCTGTTCTTTAATTATTAAATAACAATCATTACAAATCAATTTGGAGAAAATATAATTTAATGAATAAATTTTAACTTTTCCACATTTTTGACATTGTTGCAAATTTATAAATCACTACAATATTAAAGTGGTTTTAAAGGATAAGTGTTTTTCTAATTAATTGTTAAACGATACAGACATATACCTTTATAATTCACTCAATATTCTTCATCAAATTCATCGTTATTTTCTTCCTCGACTTCATCCAAGTCATCATCAAATTCTTCTCTCTCTTCCGCAGTCTTATAAGGAAGATCAGCTTCTCCAGTAACACTACAAACTGGACATTTAAATTCTGTAGTCTGTCCCTCAAGATCTAGTAAAAATTCCTTAGAAAATACTTCATCACACTGTGAACAGACTAATGTTGCCTGAATGTTATCCTGAGTAAACTTGTGAGACTGGACTCTAAAAACAGCTTCTGCCATTCTTCTTACGTATAAAAAATCTACTTCATTATAAGCCTTATTATTCTAAAAGTAATAATATACTCTATGATATTTACACTTTTTTAATAAGGATATAAACACACATAAAAAAAGTAAACGCATATATAAATAAAATTAATAATTCCTCAAATATTTCTTATATTGTTCTGTCTTGTATATATTAACGCAAGTACATTTTCTCGAAGATCTCTTTCTTCAAATATCCCTCTATACGCGACAGTCATTATGGAACTATTATTTTTAACTCCTCTCATTTTCATACACAGGTGTTCTCCTTCAGCTATTACTAATACACCAGCTACATCTCTCTTGGTTATTTCATTAGCGATTTCCTTAGTCAATCTTTCTTGTATTTGCATCCTTTTAGAATACTTCTCAGTAAGTCTAACTAGTTTAGATATGCCGAATACCTTGCCGTTAGGTATGTAAGCTATGTGGATTTTTCCATAAAAAGGTAGCATATGATGTTCACACATACTGTAAAATTGTATGTCTCTAGCAATTATGGCGTTAGTTTCTTCGCTGAAGCTCACATTTAACTCTGAATTCATACCATATCCACAAAAGATTTCTTCATACATATCTGCGATACGTCGGGGTGTTTCAACTAAACCCTCTCTATTGGGGTTTTCGCCTAATTCTATGAGTAATTGTCGTACTAACTTTTCAATTTTATTCTTGTTAATAAAGCCTTTTTTTTGTACTCTTTTATTGGACATCCTTCATTTAACTTGCTCCTATTACTTTATGCAACTGAGGAATAATCCTAACATTATTATATTTTGGATAAACTAGATCATAGAATTTTAACAAACTCTCCACAGTTGGTTCATCTATCTTAGTAGTAGGCTGTATTATAAATCCTGCTAAGCTCTCTGCATTTATAGTACTAAAAACATTATCTATCAAGTCGTTGAATTCATCAACATTTGTATACTTTGAAACAACTATTTTGATGAAAGTAATTTTATTATACTTAATAGCCATTTTTAAACATTCTATTTCGTTTTTAAGGAGATTATTATAATGCTCTTTTTGTACTACATTTGAATCCATCATTTTAAATTCTATTTTACAAATATCAAAGTATGGTAAAACTTTACCAAATCGATTAAAATCATAACAAGAAGATTCTATATACGTTCTCAAACCTATCTCTTCTTTTATGAACCTTGCTAAATCCTTCACAATATCATATTGAATTAGAGGTTCTCCACCAGTAAAATTTATTTTATATGTGTTTTTAGTTAATTTTTCCTTTATCATCTTTTTTACTTCATTTAAAGAATAACTATTTCCACTATGCATTGGTAAAGCATAATCAGTGTCACACCAATAACACTTTAAATGACATCCTGCCATTCTTATAAACATCGTCTTTGTTCCAAAGAATATACCTTCTCCTTCAATGCTAGTGAATATTTCACTAAGCTGTACTTTTTTATCTTTTATGAGCATATTCTGTTTTATCCCTTATGTTAGCATTTCTAAAAGCTATTCTTCTATTTATACACGATTCGCAAACACCACAATGTACGCTTTTTTTTTCGAAATAAATGCCATTGGAATAACAACTCCATGTCTCAAAAAGACGATCTCCCAAATATTGATATCCTCTTCTAATCAATTCCGACTTTCCTATTCCATCGATCGCAGGAGACCATATGTAGACTTTATTACGAAGTCCAAGAGCAATTCCATCACTCTCTCCAAGATTTAAAGCTTCATTAATTGCTGAAATAAATTCTGGACGACAATCTGGGTAATGATAATCATCACTGTGCGCTCCAAAAACAACCATTTTTGCCCCAATACTCATAGCCCATGCTGTAGAGATAGTAATAAAAATAGCGTTTCTAATTGGTACCACTATTCTATAATCGAAATTTTCTGGAATATCTTGTTGTTTATCTGTCAATACGTTAGTTTTTCCATAAATTTCTTGCAAGAATGAAATATCAACTATCTTGTGTTCCTTGAAATTAAGATAATGGGAAAATTTCTTGGCACATTCTATTTCCTGAGTAGATCTTTGACCATAACTATAAGTTATCATGTACATGTTAAGATTTTTTTCTTTTAAATAAGCAGATGTACAAATAGAGTCTAACCCACCACTAACAATACAGACTATCGGCTCTGCGGTTTTATATGATTCACCTGATAAACGAGACATTTTAATCTATTATATTATCAACAAAATAAATTTAATTATAGTATTATTTATTTGACTTATTATTGGAACCTATTGTAGCTAATTGAGCTAGAAATGATGTTAGTTGGATTTCAGGATGGGCTCCAACTGTTAATCTATAATCATATTCAGCCATTATCGACATTATTTCTTCAATATTCTCAAGTTTCATATCTTTTACTTCTTGATATGAATATTTTAGGAAATCAGTATAAGATAACCCATAGACATATATTAATTCAAGAAGTTTAACTCTTGAATCATTAAACTTACCATCAAGAGCTAATTTGATCACTTCTCCCACTTTTGATCTCCCAGACAATCCCATAGCTAAAGTAACGTTTGAAAGATTAATTTGACCCAACGCCGATGCTGTTTGAAGTATATTAATAGAATGTCTAAGGTCTCCATCTGTATAACTATAAATTTTAGTTAAAGCCTCTTCTTCATATTTTATTCCTTCAATACTACATATTTTTTTTAAATCTTCTAGTATATCTTTTTCTTCAAGCTTTTTAAAATGAAATATTGCACATCTGCTTTGTATTGGTTCAATGATCTGTGAAAGATAATTACAAACTATAATAAATCTTGTAGTTTTAGAGCTATCCTCAATAATCCTTCTTAAAGCAGTTTGTGCCTCGGATGTCATTTCATCAGCTTCATCCAGTATTATGATTCGATATGGTATCTCTTTTTTGTTAATATTTCCTTTTATTTCTATTCTACCTGGAAGTTTAATTACAGCAGCAAATTCCTTGACACGATCTCTAACCATCTTAATACCTCTTTCGTCTGAAGCATTCAGCTCAAGTACATTCCTTCTCCAGTCCTCCCCTAATAGTTCTATCGACAAGCAGACTGCTGTAGTTGTTTTTCCCACACCAGCTGGTCCTGTAAACAAAAGATGTGGTAACTCATCAGGTTTTTTAATCAAATTTTTTAGAGATTTTATGATATCTTTTTGATTAACAATGTGTTCAATTTTTTTGGGTCGATATTTTTCAACCCACATTAGATCTGAAACATTGAGATTGTTGTTATTTGGAGACATTCTAAATTGAATATGTAAAATTAATAAGTTTATTAATATCTTATTATCTTTTCAAACAATCTTCTTATTTGAAAATAATTCCAAACTGCTTTATTAAAAAGAATATTTGGTCAGTTGGTTTAATATTATAGTAATACAATATAAAATTAGATTTGAGCCAAGCTATAATGGGGAATAATATTAATAATATATTTAGTTATGATGGTGTTAAAGATAGAATCAAATTTGTTCAAAAATTTTATTATATAAAGTATTTTATGGAAGAGATCAGAATTACCTTCAAAAAAAATTTTTCCATAAATTTAAATAATTTATTTCTCGAAGCGAAAGATGGAGAGATAGCCTCAATCCCTAGATGGTTAGCAAAAATTTTAGAACCTAATAAATATGTAGAAATTCAAGACATTGATTTTTTGGTCTATATCTCTAGATCGTTAAATCGAGAGAGGATTTCAAAACCTCACGATTTATCAGGCATTGATGTTGATTTTTATATTCGTGTAAATGATTATATCGAAAGGTTAAAAGAAAATGAAAAAGAGCCAATATTAGTTTCTCTAAATTCTTTTGTAACCTCTAGAATAGAAAAAATTGTAAAATTAGCAGCTGCATCCCCTCTCTCAATAGAATTAGAAAAAAAATTATCAGCAGAAGAAAAAGAATTATATAATTTTATCCATAATTCATCATCATCGTTTAAAAAAATTGCAGTGAAGAAAATTGACCGAGTTTCAGAAAACTGAATCTGCTTTAGTTAATGATTTAGAAGAATTCTTACGTGCATATAAAGACAGATCTGGAAATTACAAATATTTTGATAGGATTAATAATATGATGGCAACAAATTCTACCTCTCTAATAATAGATTATATCGATTTTGATACATTTAAACCCGATCTAGCAAAAAAAATGACTGATGATCCAGACGAGATGTTAGAAGCATTCAACAAAGCAGTTTTTACTATACTTTATGAAATTCACCCAGATTATGCAGACGAAATTCAAAATAACATTAAGGTTAGAATAGGAAATTATACCGTACAAAAAGGATTACGTGAAATAAATGCAGAAGCAATTAATAAACTACTTGGAGTCTCAGGAATGGTAGTAAGATCTTCTGAAGTTAAACCATTGGCAAAAAAAATTGGTTATAAATGTCTTAATTGTGGTGATATAAATGAAGCTCAATTAAAAGGATTAGTATTAAAAAAACCGTCAAAGTGCAAACAATGTTTTGAAAAAGAATTAGAAATGGACCCAGATACTAGTGTTTTTATTGATTTCCAAATGGTACGAATGCAAGAATTACCAGAAGATCTACCAGCGGGTAATCTTCCTCATTACCTTGAGGTTACCATTATAGGTGATCTGGTAGATCAATGTAGACCAGGAGATAGGATACTTCTTACAGGAATAGTAAGAATAGAACAAGAACAACAGTCACAACTCAAAACAAGTATTTTTAGACTCAGAATGGAAGGAAACAATATAGAATATCTTGGAGGTAGAGCAGGAGATAAAGATAATAGGACGATGGAAAGATTAGAGATAAGTATTGAAGACGAGAAACAGATCTTTGCCTTAGGTAGAAAAAATAATGCTTATGATATTTTGATCTCGTCCTATGCGCCTCATATTTACGGACATGAAGTCATTAAAGAAGTAGTTTTGTTATTGATAGTTGGCTCAGTTACAAAAAAACTCGATGATGGATCGACTAGACGTGGAGATATTAACGTTCTATTAGTTGGTGATCCCGGAACAGCAAAATCAGAAATGTTGAAATTTGCAGCTAAAATAGCACCAAGAGGACTTTATACTTCAGGACGAGGTTCTACTGCAGCAGGTCTTACTGCTGCTGTAATAAGAGACAAATCAGGTATCATGATGTTAGAAGCAGGAGCAGTTGTATTAGGTGATCAAGGGCTAGTTTGTATCGATGAATTCGATAAAATAAAACCCGAAGATCGTTCAGCTCTACACGAAGTTATGGAACAACAGACTTGT
Source organism: Nitrososphaeraceae archaeon (assembly GCA_042138015.1). Taxonomy (GTDB): domain Archaea; phylum Thermoproteota; class Nitrososphaeria; order Nitrososphaerales; family Nitrososphaeraceae; genus TH1177. The sequence continues at coordinate 13,640 of JBHIVA010000013.1, forward strand.
TCAGTAGCTAAAGGAGGAATAGTTGCAACGTTGAATGCACGAACATCTATTTTAGCAGCAGCAAATCCTTTATACGGAAAATATGATTCATTCAAAAATATTACGGAAAATGTAAATTTACCTATTCCACTCTTAACAAGATTCGATATCATTTATGTTATAAGAGATATACCAGAGAGAGAAAAAGATACCCGTATCGCTAGCCACATCTTGGAAATACATAGAGATGCAGAAAGGAATAGTCAATTTGTTATTGATATAGATATATTTAGCAAATATCTTGCTTATTCAAGAACCATTGAACCAAAATTAACCATAGAGGCAATAGACAAAATAAGAAATTATTATATGAAAATGAGGAATGTAGAATCCGAAGGAATGATAACAGTAACTCCAAGGCAACTTGAAGGTCTTGTAAGACTTGCAACTGCTAGAGCTAAACTATTATTGAAAGATTATGTTGATTCAGACGATGCCGAGAGAGCAATATATCTGATACAAACAATGTTAGAAACTGCAGGAGTAGATGTTAATACTGGTAAAGTGGATCTAGGTGTTTTACATGGTAAGCCACAAAGCGAAATATCAAAATTAAAGCTATTCATGGAAGTGTTTAACGCTTTATCTGGACAAGATAAAAATGATGTAGAAGAAAAAAGCTTTATTCAAGAACTTACTCAGACAGGAAGATTCACAGAAGATGATGCAAAAAATTTCATAAATAAAGCTATGCAGAATGGGCAAATTTATGAACGAAAAGCAGGATACTATGCAAAAGCTTGATGCTCCAATAGTATAGTATTAAATTAAACTTCATGTCTACAACATTACTAAAATTCAATTGGGGTAATTTACAAAGTTTAATACTCTTTTACCTTATTATAGTATTAAATTTTTATATAATGATTCTATTTTCTTTAAGGTTGAATAACAAAGCAACAAAAAATCTTCAAAATGACCATATATTCATTAGGAGATTAGGAAATATAATTAAAGTTTGTTCAGATTCTCTTTATACAAATATAAATATTCCAATAGAGGATATAGAAATAATTTCTGTGATAATAGAGGAATTTGTAGATAACTTTCATCATGGTAAAGAGGAACAAGCTTATTTTCTAGAAACCAAAGATAAAGATAGCTATAAAGAAGAAATAAGAATAAAGATAGCTATAAAGAAGAAATAAGAAAGTTTATAATTGAACGTGAATTTGGAAGAAGGATTGCAATGATGTTAAGAAGAGAAACTAAAAGATGGAAAAATGAAGAAATTAAAACAACTGAACCTATTGCTCGCTTTCTTAGAACATATTATCTTTTTATATACGATCATATCTTAAAGAAGATGAATTTTTTGATTTAGTAACAAATCAAAATAACATTTCTGATAAAGAAGATGAAAAAATTTTAAAACATTATGAATCATGCGGGAATATCCTAGGCGGAGAAGAAAGAATAAATCAAACTATAAAACTAATTGAATATCTTGAGAATAGAGTCTGGATGCTTAAATCGTGAGACTAATCACTTCCTTAGTTCTAATATTTAATTTTCAATTTTTTGTTCTACTATCTGGTTCTGGTTTCTATTAAAAATTTATCAAATTTATTAGTATATGACATTGATATGTTTGCTAATAGATTTAGACCAATTAAATATCTAGTATATATTTAATGATTGATAACACTATTAACATAAAAGTTATTTTCGTACAATTCTTTTATCTCCCTTAATTCCGATTTGTTCAGATAGTTTCCATCAGACATATCCACAAAAGATTCTAATTCTTCAATATCTAATACTGTAGGAATTACCGTGGATATAGGCTCCTCTGATAAAATAAATTTAATTGCTAGTTGTGCTATACTCCAACCCTTTGACTCAGCTATAGGTCTAATTTTATCAATTTTTTTCATTGCTTCTGTAATCCATTCTTTCTTTCTATACCTTCTATGATCATTTTCCTTAAAAATAGTAGATTCATTTACTTTTCCGGTTAATACCCCTGATGCATCTGGAACTCTGACCATTATTCCTACATCATATGTTTTATTGCGTTGATTATCTTTGCTTTTACTAGATGAATTTAAATAATTATTTAAAAAAGATCTACCAGGATCTTGTTCTAAAATGTTATATACAGTTTGAAGACTAGTAATCCTTCTATTTTTCATAGCATACAATCCTTCCTCTTCCCATCCTATTGCTGGACCTAATGCTACTCCATGACTTTTGATATTACCTTCAATTACCAAATTGTCTAACTCATCAAATAGCATATCATTTTTAATTGTGTCTAATTTTGGATTATGTAAACTATATACATCAATATAATCAGTTTGTAATCTAGACATACTTTCTTTCAATGCGAAATGTAAAAAATCTTTAGTATGTTTTTGAGGAATCTCATTATGTCCTATTTGTTGATGACTATATAGATCATATCCCCATTTAGTGGAATAAATTACTTCGTTTCTCATATCCTTAAATACTTGACCAATAAGTTTCTCGCTTTTACCTTTGCCATACATATCTGCAGTCTCAAAGAAATTAATACCAATATCATAAGCCCTTTTCAACATTTTAACTGCATCTTCATCTTGTATATTTTTCCCCCACCAATTAAGACCTATTGTCCATGCTCCAAATCCAATTTCGCTTACCTCTATTCCACTTCGACCTAATTTTCTATATTTCATCCTACAAATATTGCCTCCTTAATATCATTGTTGATTTCATTGAATCTATCCTCATTTAGTACAGGATATATTAGAGCTTTTTTATTAGTCGACTCTATATCGTCGTCACGAATTTTATCCTTATTCATCATATGTATCCAAGAATAATTTTTGAAATCAAAATTTTCCCATTTTTTATCGATTTCGATATTTAACCATGATTTACATCCCGACCACTCATTTTTAATATCTATAACTAATGGTTCTTTGATTTTATATACTCTTAATAATAGTACATATAATGGTTTACTCGGATTATAATTCATACGTGAAGTAACATATTCATCATTCCATATATGATAATTTTGTAACTTAGCTAAAATAGATTTATCTGAGATTTCAATAACATCACTCACTTTAGCAAACAAGTTTATTATATTTCGATTGATATTATGTGCATTCTTGCTAGATTTTTTTTGGTCATTCTCTTCGTCACATAATAATTTTTCTAATTCTATTTTATATTCATCTTTAACTGATTCTCTAGACTGATGCTCGTAAGTGGGGTATAGAAGAAATTCGTTATGTTTGACCTCAAACCCTTTTCTAAATTCCATAATACCTCCCTTACGTAGTAATAAAATCTGTTTTCCTTCTTCTAATGCTTTACACACAATCGCCCATTCTTTTAATGCTATCATACATTTCATCCTAAACTCTTAATTATTTGTTCAATTTTTTTATATACACAAACAATCATTGGGGTATCTTTTACGATATATCTACTGACTTTAGTTTCACGTAATTGAACTATCAAATCTTGAAAACTTTTGAGATCATCTGTCTCAAATGCTAGCATAAAATCCTGATCATCTAGACCAAATGAATATGAAGTATTTAATCTAATACTTGGAAATTTTCTGCCAATTGCCACATGTTCATCCATCATTTTCTTCCTTTTTTCAAATGGAAGTAAATACCATTCTCTAGACTTTACAAAGGGATATACTATGTTATATCGTAATGGGACAGCATCTTTTTCAAAACCGGATTTTAATTGACTGGAATATACCGATTTTCGTGAACAAGACAGGTAAACCTGAGAAGGTTCTATATATTTACCTAATATTGTCATATAGATCTTTGATGCAAGTATTTGCATTTTTTCTATTGATTCAGTTATCATCCATAACATAAAATCTGTATCATCTCTAAGGCCTAATGTAGAATAAGGTATAACCTTCATTTTTGTATTCGCTATTTCCAAAAGGCTTGCAAATTCTTTGATTGCTTCATCTTTTCCGATTTCATTTAACCATCTCCACTTTGGATCAATCTTAAAAAAAGAAAAATTCAGATAAATTGGATTGTCTTTATTTTCAGCTGTTGTAGAATCATCTACTACATTCCCTTCCTTATTATTACCTGTTTCTTGATTATTGGTAGGATTGATGATCTTTTTAAAAGACAATTTCACTACAATTTGTTAGATTATCTTATGATTTTCTAAGATTCATCTAAACCTAACCAACCATATCCCTTCGTCTCTAATTCTTCTGATAAATCCTTGCCCCCTGATTTTATGATTTTACCTTTTGCCATTACATGAACTTTGTCAAGCTTGGAGAGATATCTTAAAATTCTGGCATAATGAGTTATTACTACAATACCTGCACCTGTCTCGATTAAATTATTGATAGCTTCAGCGACTGCTTTTACGGCATCAATATCAAGGCCAGAATCTGGTTCATCTAATATAGCAATATTAGGTTTTAATACCAACATCTGCATTACTTCTGATCGTTTCTTTTCTCCACCAGAAAAACCTTCATTGAGATATCTACTGAGAAAGGAAGGATCTAATCCTACATTATCTAAGTTTCTTTTGACATATTCATGGAATTCCTTTACAGTTAGGAAAACTTCTCTATCTTTTTGATCTTCTAATAATGACTTGTTTAGAGTATTATAAGCATTCCTTAAAAAATGTGAATATCCTACACCAGAAATTTCTATTGGATATTGAAAACCAAGAAACAAACCCTGTTTTGCTCTTTCATCGGTAGATAATCCGAGGATACTTTTCCCCTTTACATTTATCTCACCTGAACTAATAGAATACTTGGGATGACCTAAAAGTACATTTGCTAAAGTACTTTTACCTGATCCATTAGGACCCATTATTGCATGTACTTCATTTTTATCTATCTCTATATTCAAACCTTTAAGGATTTCCTTCCCATCTACACTTGCACGTAAATCCTTGATTTCTAAAAAAACCATAATCTTGTAATTTTCTTATTTACATAATATAAGGATATCCTAAATTATTAGAAATAGCTATGATTTTTGCTGTGATTTTGTCCAAAAAATAGAATTAAAGATTTCAATTTCTATTCTATCTTTAAGTTTCCTATCATATATGGATGTACTGTACAATAATAGACATAGTCACCAGAACTAATTTCTTTTGTTTCTAGTATTGCAGATTCTTCTCCATTTATGATGCCAGTATCAAATATCTTTCCTGCATTGGGATCGTTTGGACCCTCTCCATTTGTAACAGTATGAGGAACATTGTCAACATTATCGACCTTAATAATATCACCGTTTTTAACTGACAATTCCTTTGGATCATAATCTGGATTACCTTGTGTTGCTGCTCCTTCTAGGATTATCAATGTAACATCAGGTTCCACAGAAGTCAGATCTGCTGAGGATTTCTCTCCTGCACTTGCTTCTGCTGTATCAGGAGGTAAATCTTGTCGATAAATAGATCGTGTGTCTCCTGGAGTAGGTTCAAGTCCCATGAATACATTATACGTTATAACTCCTACTATTGCGCCAAGCCCGAGGATAGTCACGAAAATAATCTTTTCATTAAGTCCCATTTATTTAACTAATCATATTTTGGAAAGGCTCTTAATTAATTTTTTTAAATCTAATATTCATTATCATTTTTTATATTAAAAAATTATCATTTTTATAATGTCAATACATCACTAAATGGCATGTCTAATATAAAATGCTCTTTGTGTAAAGATATAATAAATCTCTTCAAATACCAACCGATGGGGGATTGGCAAATAAAGGGATTTATATGCGGCAACTGTTATTCAAAAAATATAAAAGACTATTACCTTAAACAAAGAGAGAATAGTTTAAAAAATTAACGATATAATTATAAAAGTTGACCTAAATATAAAGGAGTTTAATAAGCTTATATAATCTGAATTTATGTGTTTGTTTATTATTTTCCACTAGTAATATTCGGTAGATTTTTAAGAGTGATTTGAACAAAAAAAACGTTACTTAATATTGAATTTATCTATAAATGTTTTACAAGAAACAAATGAGAAAATCATACTTAAATTTACTGATATTCCAAGACAGTATTTGAATGCTATTCGTAGAATCTCTATTAGTGAGGTACCTACATTAGCTATAGATGATGTTGTCATTTTGGAAAACTCATCTGTTATGCATGACGAAGCAATAGCACATCGTTTAGGTCTTATACCTTTAAGGACAGAATTAAATAAATTTGTGTTACCTAATCATTGTGATTGTAATAATACTCTAGGTTGTTCGAAATGCCGTGTATTATTAATTCTTGATTCTGAATCTTCTGAAAAAACTAGAATTGTCACCTCAGGAGATTTGGTTTCAGAAGATGAATATGTAAAACCAGTAAGTATGAATATTCCTATAATTACATTAGCTCCTGGACAGAAATTAAAATTTGAAGCATACGCTAGATTAGGTACAGGTAAAGATCATGCAAAGTGGCAACCTACTACTGCTGCAATAGTAAAAGATGGAGATGATGCAAATGAATCTATTTTGATAATAGAAACTACGGGTTCTTTATCTCCAGAGGAAATTTTAAAATCTGCTCTTAATATTATAAATGCAAAATTACTTAATCTCAGTAATGTTATAAAAACTCTAGATTTTCAAAATCCTAGCTAGGTAGGTTTATTTGGGGATTATTACTATGGAAGAAGATAAGGTAATATGATTACTTATACTTTAAACGATACTATTTCTAGTTTGCGTAATGCATATAGAGAAAAAAAAAGTCCTATTTGGAAAGCTTTGGAAAAAAAATTTAAGCGCACTAGATCAAGATATTCTGAGGTTAATATTGGTAAGTTGGACAATATAACCAAGGATGGAGATATCGTTATTGTTCCAGGTAAAGTGTTAGGTTCTGGAATGCTTCAACATAAAATAATATTGAGTACATTTGCGATTTCAGTTACAGCATTGAAAAAAATAGTTGATTCAGGGGGTAAAGTCATTAGCATTAATGAACTTGTAGAACAATATCCTGATGGGAAAGGTGTAAGAATAATTGGGTAAGAGTAAACGAAATATCAATAATCCTACTTCTAATCTTGATAAAAATATTACAAAACAAATAACGGTGGATGCATCATATTGTATAGCTGGCAGAGTTTGCTCTCATGTTTCAAAACTTTTACTCCAAGGAAATAGAGTATCAATCATCAATTCAGAAAAAGCGATGTTATCTGGAAATCGTTATATGATAATTGATGAATATAAAAAACGTCTTGAAGTGGGTTCTGTTACAAATCCTATTCATGGTCCATATCATCCAAGAAGACCTGATCGAATTTTAACAAAAATGGTGAGAGCCATGACTCCTAGGAGAAAACCAAGTGGAATTTCGGCATTCAAGAGACTAAGAGTATATATTGGAATACCTAAAGAATTAGGCTCAAAAGAAATAAAAATATTTGATGACACGAAGATAACAAAGTCTGAATCCTATTATATAACAATTGGCGATGTTGCTAAACAGATAGGATGGAAAGGAGAGTAAATATACAATGGTCAAAACAACAATAGTTGATCTCTATCCAGGGCAAAGAAAAACATCTAGAGCAGTAGCAACTATTTCTAAGGGAAATGGAAAAATTAGGGTTAATAATATTCCAGCAGAAGTTGTACAACCTGAGATATCTAGAGAGTTAATTTTAACACCAGTCAACATAGTAGGTGAGTTACGTAACAAAGTAGATATTAGTGTTAAAGTCGAAGGTGGTGGATTTATGGGACAAGCTTTTGCTGCTGCAGTTGCAATAGCTAAAGCATTAACTGGTGAAGCTAAAGGTGACAGGGATCCAAAAGATCATCCTTTATCAAAAAGTATTAGACAAGATATCCGCAAAAAAATAAATGAATTTGACAGACATCTCCTTGCAGGAGATCCAAGACAGACAGAATCCAAAAAATTCGGTGGTCCTAGCGCAAGACGAAAGAAACAAAAATCATATCGTTAAAACATAACATTTTTTAATCAAATCTTTCATTATTTAATAGCTCTACACGCATATATACTACATTACCTTTTTTATTAATTCATGACTGATAACAAATTAACAATAGTTCGTTTAGTTATTGATAATGATAAATTTGAGATTTTAGTAAAACCTGATCCAGCATTGGATTATAAACTTGGGAAGAAAACTGATCTATCAAATATATTAGTTTCTGATGAAATATATGCTGACGCGAATAAAGGCACGAGAATACCTGACGAAAAACTTGTTAGAAATTTCAAAACTGTAGATTCAATTGAGATAGCTAAACAAATCCTAGAACAAGGTGAAATTAATCTAACAACTGATCAGCGCAGAAGAATGGTAGGAGAAAAGAAAAAGCAGATTATTCAATATATAAATAGAAATTTTATTGATCCAAAAACCCACATTCCTCATCCACCGCTAAGAATAGAAAATGCGATGGATCAAGTAAGATTAATAATAGATCCTTTCAAGAAGTCTGAAGATCAAGCTAAGAAAATTATAGATTCCTTAAGAAAAATTTTACCATTAAAATCAGAATCATTACAATTAATTGTAACTATCCCGCCACAGTTTTCGGCACAATCATATAATGTTTTGAAGAATATAGGTGATTTAAAGGATGAAAAATGGTTGCAGGATGGTTCTTTAAGAGCTATCATTGAAATAAATGCAGGAATTAAAGGAACTTTCATCGAAAGAATTAATTCTGCAACTAAAGGTTCGGCACAAGTTCAAGAGCAATAATAACAATAATAAATATCTTTTATTAAAATAGAAAATTGAAAGTGAGAAAAGATAAAAGAAATTTATACCAAAATATGAATGAGATACTTATCTTTGTAATTTTTGTTAACAAGGAGATGTTGTTCTGATTTATGTTAGAAATAAAGAAAAAATATGTTATCCCTGGAGATGTTATCATAGAAGGAAATTATAAACCTCTGATGAATGTAATTAAAAAAGAGAATTCCATTATATCTACACGAATAGGAATAGCAGAATCAAGTAAAGATGGAATAAGAGTAATTCCACTATCTGGTATATATATTCCAAGGATTAATGATGTTGTAATCGGAAAAATAATAGATAATTCTTCTTTATCTTGGGAAGTAGATATTAATTCATGTTTTTCGGCTCATTTACCAGCTCAAGATGTATTTGGAAGAGATTTTTCCCCAGCAAGAGATGATATGAAAAAAAGATTTGCTCCAGGAGATTTAGTTACTGCTAGGATAATTGCTTTTGATAGGACACGAGATCCTATGTTAACGATTCAAGAAAGAGACTTAGGTAAGATTTTACAAGGTGAGTTTTTAAAAATATCTTCTACACGTGTTCCACGCCTTATTGGTAAAAGAGGTTCAATGATACAGACAATTGAACAAGCCACACAGACAAAGATATTGATAGGACAAAATGGAATTCTTGTGGTAAGTGGAAGAAATAATGAAGGAATGGATCTAGCATTTAAGGCTATTAAAATGGTCGAAGAAGAGGCACATACATCTAATCTGACTCAAAAAGTTAAGGATTTGTTGAATGTACAGGATGAATCACAACAGAAAGAACTAGATAATAATGTAGGTGACGAAGGATACATTAATAACAATAATGAAAATAACTCACAAACAAATGATATTGAAACCAATAACAATATTAGTGAAATCACAAATTCCAAAGGAGAATCTTCTTAATTAATCGGAAGGTTATGAAAATGAATCAAACTATCCTAATAGATGATACTGGAAAACGTACAGATGGTCGTTCGATAGATGAGTTACGTGAAATTAAACTTAATATAGGAGTATTAAAGAAGGCAAATGGATCTGCGTTCATAGAATTTGGCAAAAATAAAATAATAGTAGCAGTGTATGGACCGAGAGAAGTTCATCCAAAGCATATGGCTCAACCAGATAAATGTGTATTAAGATGCAGATATCATATGTCCCCATTTTCAACTGATACACGTAAAAATCCAGCTCCCTCTCGTAGAGAAATTGAAATTTCTAAGGTAATTCGAGAAGCTTTAGAACCCGCTGTAGTATTGGAAGATTATCCACGTGCAGCAATAGATATATTTGTTGAAGTATTGCAAGCAGATGGTGGTTCTAGATGTGCTGGAATAACTGCCGCATCCGTAGCTTTAGCTGATGCAGGAATAAATATGCGTGATTTGGTAGCAGCTTGTGCAGCTGGAAAGATAAATAACAAAATCGCTTTGGATATAAATGATGTAGAAGATAAAGAAGGTTCGGCCGATATGCCTGTAGCTTACTTGCCCAATCTAGAACAAATAACGTTATTACAACTCGACGGAATATTAACTAAATCACAATTTACTGAATGTTTAGAAAAGGCATTGCAAGGATGTAAAATGGTATATGAAATACAACGAAAAGCTTTGATGGAAAAATATTTTGGAAATGATTTACCCCTTGAAGAGGAAAATAATGAGGAGATTAAAGAATGAGCTTATCAAGAAAATCACCTATAATACTTGAATATCTCCGTAAACGTCAAATGCTGGAGTTATTAAGTACTGGAAAAAGACTTGATGGTAGAAATTTAGATGAACTCAGGACCTTGGACATAGATCTTGATATAATCAAGAAGGCAGATGGTTCTGCTCAAGTAAGATTAGGAAATTCTGAAGTTATAGCAGGTATAAAGGTTGAAACAGGAGAACCATTCGAAGGATTAGAGCATAAAGGAGCTCTAATTGTTACTGCTGAAGTTTTACCTACAGCCTCTCCCTTCATTGAGCCTGGTCCTCCAGATGAAGACACTATTGAGCTTGCAAGAGTGGTAGATAGAGGGATAAGAGAGTCTGAGATGGTAGACCTTGAAAAATTAGTTTTAATTCCTGGTAAGATTGTTTATACAATCTTTGTAGATTGTAGCATAATTAATGCAGATGGTAATCTATTTGATGCTACTTCTTATGCTGTCATTTCTGCCTTAACTAGTTGTAGATTACCAATTTTTGAAATCCAAAATGATGCGGTTGTAAACACAGGAAATAAACAGGATACACCAATTACAACATTACCTATATCAGTAACTGCAATCAAGATAGGGAATACGATTCTTTTGGATCCTACTGCTGAGGAAGAATCATGTATGGAAGCTAGAATAACAATAACTACTAATTCCAATGGGGAATATACTGCCATTCAAAAAGGTTATGCTGGGTCTTTTACACTGGATCAGATAAAATATGTGGCCGATATAGCAAGAAATAAAGGAGAGCAAATACGAGAAAAAATAAAGGGGTTCATGAAATAATAATGGTAAATAGAAATAAAAAAAGTCAAAAGGGACTAAAAGGTCTTGGAACAAAATTTGGTGCTACAGTAAGAAAAAGATATGGAACTGTTTATAGAACACTGAAACAAAAAAGACGTTGTCCTACATGTAGCTCTTTAAGATTTGCTCGTATTGCATCTGGAATTTGGTTTTGTCCAAAATGTAAATTTAAGGTTGCAGCTGGTGCATATGATATAAATATTGAAAAACTTTAAAGCTAAAATCAATATTACCTTCCAATTACCTGATAAAAAAACAGATCATTTTACTAAATCAATATTTGTTTCTCTAAAACCAGACATAAACATTCTAGAAATTCCACCAACAAAAGTATCTTCTACTTACTACTACAATAATCTGTATTTTACAATTGATACAAATAACTGTGATTTAGCAACTTTCCGATCGATACTTAATTCATATCTCAGGCTAGTTCAAACCGTTTCTTATTGTTTAATTGATTCGTTTGATATCTAAATTTTGAAATTGCATACATGTCTAATATTTACTAGTATTCTAGAATGTGTATATAATAAAATAGAATTATAAATTAAATATTTAATACATGAAAAAGAATTCACTGATTATACTGAAACAAATAAGTAAACTACCATATGTCTTTAATGGAACATTCTTGGGAAGAGTAGGAAATAATCAATAAATTAACCAAAAAGCAATTTGGTCAGAAAATAATATTAGATTCACATTAAATCATCTAAAAGGGATATAATCAATACACCCCTATAAATTTCTGAAAGGCTAAATATTATATATTATGTCAGATCACAAATGGGTTAAGCTTTATGTAAATGTAACAATTACTTCGGATGTATATATTGGGATCATTTTACTTGCATAGCTCTATTCAAAAAGTATAATTATTGGCTAGGTTGGATCTGCAAGAAAAATACGATAATAATCGGAAATAAAGAGATGTGTATTTTGGATTTAGTGAAATACTACAGATCAGAAAGTAGTAACCAGATATCTATTATATTCTATACATAACAACATTATGACATTATAAACGGACCAACTAGCTCAATGGATGAAACTAGTATTGAGCATAAAATTGTAATATATGGATAAACAAATAGTTAATAAAATCTCTAACCACAACAAAAAAATACTAGGAGAGGTAGGTTAGAATATAATTCTTTGTAAAATTATGAAACACTATTAGGTAACACGAAATTAAGTTTCATGACAATTGAATTGTTTCTTGTTAAAGGAAGAATAAAAAAATTTGAACGAATATGATTGAGTATAAAAAGTTTTGATCCTGTTGAGTGAATCGATTATCTATCAAGAATAGAACAACTTCTAACAATATATTTATATTAAATCTAATTATAACATATCAAGTTGGGTCAAGAAAATGAATTACCTCCTTGGCTTAAAGAACAGATATCTAGATTACAACAACTTCAACAAAATTTACAAGCAATTATGATGCAAAAGCAACAAATTGAATTGGAAATTGTTGAAACTGATAGAGCTTTGGAGGAATTGAACAAAACAAATCCTTCTGATTCTATTTATAAAGCTGCAGGACCTTTATTAATAAAAACAGAAAAGGATAATGTAGAAAAAGAATTATCTGAAAAAAAGGAATTAGCAAATACACGAGTTATGGTATTAGGGAAGCAAGAATCAAGAGTAAAGGAAAATCTAAAAGAAGTTGAAAATAAAATTAACCAAATGATTAAAGGAGCATCAACCGGTCAGCAACAGTAATAATTTTTAATCTTATCATTTTAATAGTTAGGTAAAATAACGACTTCATTTAAATAGATACGTGTCTGTACGGATAGTAGTTGATACAAGGGAAAAAAATAGTCAAATTCCGAAATATCTAATCACTAATGATATACGTGTAGATTTTGCAAGTCTTAAAGTAGGAGATTATATTATATCTTCAGAAGTAGCGGTAGAAAGGAAGACTATTAATGATCTTATTAATTCCATTTACGATGGAAGACTTTTTGTTCAATGTTCCGACTTGATACAATTTTATTCAAAACCTATTTTAATTATTGAGGGAAATATACATCAATTAGTAGTTAACATTGAAAATGATTATGATGGAATTTATGATGAGATTGGAAAAGGATCATATGGTAATATCACTCAAATTTATGATGCACTTGCAACAATTGCAATAATTTTCCGGATACCGATTATTCATACCCCTTCCAGTGAATTTACCTCAAAATTTTTAGTTTCATTAACAAACAAAATCATGCATTCCGGTTCATACCTAAACGGTCCCTTAATAAAGAAAATCAAGAAAGGAAATAAAATACATCTACAACAATTATCAATTTTATCTTCATTGCCTGGGGTAGGAGATAAACTAGCTGTAAAATTACTCAAGAAATACAAAACACCTTTGAGAGCACTTAATGCTAGCGTTGCAGAATTAGCTATGATTCCAGGATTTGGAGTAGCAAGAGCAGAGAAAATAAAAAAAACACTTAATTTTGAATATGAAGAAAAATATTTAACACATCAAAAAACATTATTGTAATAATATTATTTCTTTATATTTTTATTTCATCAATAAAAAATTATAATCCTTCTAAGGGTTATAAAAATGAAGTCAGTTTGAAACTAATTAAAAAACTAGAAATAAGATCGAAAGAAAATATCATGAATTTTCTTAATAGTCAATCAGTAGGCAGAATTGCTACAATAGATCAAATTGGTTATCCACAAGTAATACCAATGAATTTTGTCTACGTACAGGCTCTACTTTATCATTCTCTTATAAATCAGGATGCTATTTACATGCATTCTCATCCATTTGGTGAAAAAATAGACAATATTAAAAGAAATTCAAAAACAGGGTTTGAAGTTGATAAACACATAGCTTTTTTACCATCATATTACTTTCATCCTTCAGATGCCTCTCAAGCAGATACCCTATATATAAGCATAGTTATAAAGGGAAAATCTTCCATAGTTGAAAACAATGAAGAAAAAGCTTTTGCTCTTAACGCTCTAATGGAAAAATACCAAAAAGAAGGAAAATACAAAAAACTTGATCCAAAAATGCGTTCAGTACAGGCAGTAACAGTGATCAAAATTATTCCATTAGAAATACATGGAAAATACAAAATAGGACAACAGTGGGTTCCATCTTATAGATTAAAAATTGCTAAAAACATTTTAGCTAGAGAGAAGCATCATGGAAAGGATATTTTAAATTTAATGGGCATTAAAATATTACCAGATAGTACATTAGAATTAGAAAGAGAACCAATTTTATGACTCAATTTTGAATTATTTTTATATTTTACTCATTTTGACCGCATATCTGGAATGCAAACATAATATATCCAAATATCTTTCCATCTTGTCTTATTGAATAAAAATTATTAGTATTTTTAGGCATTAATTGATATTTTAATTCCTTAGCTTTATCCTGTGTTATTTTTATTTCTTGCAATCTTTTTAGATTGAGGTCACTTAAATCAAATGTATATTCACTTGAATTTTCAATGATAGAGATAATAGCTATTATCCTATTTGGATTTTCTTTGTCGATTATTACATAATAAAGAAAATTATTATTATGATTGAAAGGATCAGGAGTTGTAAATGGATCAATTTTAAATGATTCTAATATTTTGTCTCGTACTATATATGAAAGCTGATTCATAATTGCAATATCTGATATATCCAGCGATTTAAGAGATGTGCTACTGGGAGGAGTTATTTCGGTGGACAACACGTTAATTCTTTTGACAATATGTTATATAATTTTAATTCCTTTTGAAATACGCATTATTTTTATCTTACTCAAAATATTTTACTCTTTCTTTTTTAAATTCCCTTGAACTAAAGAGAATCTTATAGGTATCTATTTTTATAATATTAGCCATTTCTTTCGCAATTTTTTTGGCAGATTCAATACTACGAGCATGAATCATACTAAATAGATTAAACTCCCAATCAGGATATGTCGGTCTTCTATAACAATGACTAACCTGAGAAAAGGCAGCTAATTTGTATCCTATATCATCAATTCTGTCATTAGGAACCTTCCAAACAATCATTCCATTTGCGGTGAAGCCTGCATCTCTGTGCCGTAATATAGCGGCATATCTTCTCATTATACCTTCTTTTTCAAATTCATTTGCTTTATCAAAAAGTTCTCTAGTAGTAATATATAATTTTTCAGCACTTTTCCTAAATGGCTCTGGTTTTATTTCTAAATCTTTCTGTAATTCTCTAATAAAATCTTTATCACGTTCAGTTAAATGCATTTTTTCAGGCTTTAATTCCTTTATTCCATCAGTTGGTTTGGGATTTAACGAGTCCTCGTTAACCATATCCAATTTTACCCCTATCTTATACATTTTTAGGGTTGGAAGTAATCTATATTTAATTACTCCATCAAGAGATGCCATTTTTTCCAAAATGGTTTTCATCTCCGCACCAGGTGGTATAGCTAAAGTGAACCACATGTTAAATTCATGATTTCTCTCATAATTATGACTCACACCTGGATGTTTGTTAATTTCATTGGCTACTGAAGTCAATTTCTCTGGATTAACCGCAAATGCAATTAACGCACTTTTGTAACCTAATTTTCTTGTATCAAAAATCGCATTTATCTGTCTTATTATCCCATTTTCTTTCATGGAAGATATTCTTTTCATAACATCCATTTCTGATATATTGTAGTGTTTAGCAATCTCAAGGAATGGTCTATCTATAAGAGGAAAAAACCATTGAATTTCATTTAAAATTTTTCTATCGAGTAAATCTAATTGATTTACTTGCATAGACTCAGTCAATTTTTGTTGAATAAACATATCATCTATTAAAAACTTATGGATTTAGAACCAACCTAATTTTAGAAATTTGAAAATAACTAATAATTTTATTTGGAATAATAACTATTTAATTTATTTTTTATTTATTTATCCCATCAGTGTAGACAACTTCATATCTATGAATTAAATTTATAAATTACTTTAAATCGTTAACTGTTGAATAAAAATTAATGAAAAGTAAAAAGATTCAAGATGATTTCGATAATATGATAGATCATGATAATGAGACTAACAAAGGCGAATCTGATTTGGATCTGGGTATTTCAAGCGATGTAGATTCAGATATTTTAGCCAAAAGCAATACTCAAAAAGAAGATACAAACTCAATAACCGAGAAACAAGAAGAATCTTCCGACTCTAAGTTTTTTGCAATTAGAATAACTGGCGGTCAAGAGAATATAGTCGCTAATGTAATACAAAACAAGATCAATTCAAAGAAAATTGGTCTATTTTCTGTTCTAATTCTAGAACACTTCAAGGGTTATGTTATAGTTGAAGCCCCTGATTCTAACATTGCATATGAGGCACTTTATGGAATTCGACATGTAAGAGGACAAATACGAGGTGATCTACCCTTTAGTGATATAGAAAAGTATCTTATCAAAAAACCCGTCGTCACTGAACTTAACATTGATGATATAGTAGAAGTAATTGCAGGTCCATTTAAATCTATGAAGGCAAAAATTACACGTGTAGATTATGAAAAGCAGGAAGTTACTGTCTTATTATTAGACTCACCCTATCAAATTCCTGTTACCGTTGATGCGAATTATTTGAAGAAAACGATCTCCTGAAATAATCACTGATATATTACAAATTTCATCTTATTATATAATTATAAAATAATTTGAAGACTATTTATATTTCGGAATAATAATTTTTGATATGGGAGATAAAAAATCCATATCTGCTTTAGTCACAGGAGGAGAAGCTAGTGCAGGACCTCCTTTAGGACCTGCATTAGGGCCTTTAGGTATTAATGTATTACAGGTAGTAAATACAATAAACGAGAAAACCAAGGATTTTCCTGGTATGAAGGTTCCCGTTAAGGTAGAAGTAGATTCTGAGACAAAAAAATTTAATGTTGAAGTAGGGATACCTCCTACAACAGCTCTTATTGCTAAAGAGATTGGAATAACAAAAGGTTCAGGAACTGCAGGAAAAGATTATGTGGGAAATATATCAATGTCAGGAATTGTTAAAATCGCGAGAATGAAGATAGATACATCTTATGCATTAGATTTAAAAAATACATCAAAGGAGATTATTGGTACTTGTGTTAGCAGTGGAATACAAGTTGAAAATAAGCCGCCAAAGGATATATACACAGATATAGAGTCTGGACAATACGAATCACTATTTCAATAAATCCATTATTTTATTTTAAAGCAATTTCAAAATTGTATATATTGCAGAAAATTAAAATATCCCCTTCTGTCAGATTCTTAGAGATAAGTTTTAGGTGAAAATG
This sequence comes from Nitrososphaeraceae archaeon, assembly GCA_042138015.1. Classification (GTDB taxonomy): domain Archaea; phylum Thermoproteota; class Nitrososphaeria; order Nitrososphaerales; family Nitrososphaeraceae; genus TH1177. The sequence continues at coordinate 31,275 of JBHIVA010000013.1, forward strand.
TAAAGATGTCAATTCAACAAGGTTCAGCTGGTGGCGTACCAGTGTTAATATTAAAAGAAGGAGCTACTCAAACAAAAGGTAGAGATGCTCAAAAGAACAATATTACTGCAGCAAAGCTCATAGCAGAAATCGTTCGTTCAAGTCTAGGTCCACGTGGAATGGACAAGATGTTGGTGGATGGTCTTGGTGATGTTACCATAACAAATGATGGAGCAACCATTCTGAAAGAAATAGATGTTCAACATCCCGCTGCAAAAATGATGGTGGAAATCAGTAAAGCAACTGATAACGAGGTTGGAGATGGTACTACCTCTGTTGTAGTTTTAGCTGGTGCTTTAATTGAGAAAGCTGAAGATTTGATTACAAAAGATGTTCATCCTACCATAATTGTTGATGGGTACAGAAAGAGTGCTCAGAAGGCAATCGAAATTCTTAATAAAATTGCACAAAAAGTCGAGGGAAACGAAAAAGAAAGTCTAATAAAAATAGCAAAAACATCTATGCAAACTAAATTAGTATCAAAAGAAGCAAATGAGTTAGCTGAAATTGTCGTGAAGGCTGTTTTGCAGGTTTCCGAAAGCTTTGAATCCAAAAATAAAGTAGATATAGATGATATAAAAGTAGAAAAAAAATCAGGAGGATCGCTAAAAGATACAACTCTAATTCAAGGCATAGTACTTGACAAAGAAGTAGTTCATGGTGGAATGCCAAAAAAGGTAGAAAAAAGCAAAATTGCTTTATTAAATTGCGCTTTAGAGATAGAAAAAACTGAATTTGATGCAAAAATAAACATTAGCTCTCCAGATCAAATGAAAATGTTTCTCGAAGAGGAAAATAGAATGCTAAAAGATATGGTAGAAAAAATTAAATCTACTGGGGGTAACGTAGTTATTTGTCAAAAAGGTATAGACGATATTGCACAACATTATTTGGCAAAAGCAGATATTTTGACAGTTCGTAGAGTAAAAGAAAGTGATATGACCAAGTTGGCCAGAGCTACAGGTGCTCGTGTAGTAAACAATATTGAAGATCTTACTTCAGACGATTTGGGAAGTGCAGACCTTGTAGAAGAGCGGAAAATAGAGACTGATAAATGGGTTTTCGTTGAAGGATGTAAACACCCAAAGTCAGTGACAATCTTGATAAGGGGTGGATCTCAAAGAGTAGTAGATGAGGCGGAACGTTCTATTCATGATGCACTTATGGTAACAAAAGACGTTTTAGAGAAACCAGCTATAGTTGCTGGTGGTGGATCTCCAGAAGCTTATGTTGCAAGCAAATTGAGAGAATGGACTAGTACATTAACTGGAAGAGAACAATTAGCAGCTGAAAAATTTGCAGAGTCTTTAGAAGTTATACCAATTACACTTGCAGAAAATGCAGGAATGGATCCAATCGATACAGTAACTGATCTAAGAGCAAAACAAAGTAAAGGTACAAAATGGGTAGGTATAGATGCAAGAAATGCCAAAATTACAGATATGTCAAAAATGGATATTTATGAACCAGTCAGTGTAAAAGAACAAATCATAAAATCAGCAACAGAAGTAGCATCAATGATACTACGTATCGATGATGTAATAGCATCTAGTAAATCAGGTGGAATGCCTCCTGGTGGTGGAATGCCTCCTGGTGGTATGGGAGAAATGTAATCCCTATTCAATTTTTTTAAACATCCTTATCGAATAGCTCAAAAAATCTTATTACCAGTTTAGAAAGAAATAACTATTTTATAAATTTCTTTAGTATTAAATTATTATATTTTACAATAATAAAACACTCTAAAAATATAGTAAAGTTATTACCGATTTAGTTATTTGTCTTATATGATAGGACAAAAATTGAAAATTAAAATCATATAAGATATGTTGAATAGCTGTATTAATAAAGTATTTATATTAATTTATACATGCCTCAATTGTTGAACTTTACTAAATCAAAAACTATCCTTATTGTATCTGTAGTTTATCTTATTATCTTCTTTGCTTTATCTTCAGGTCTCATAAACGCTATAATTGAAGGATCTAATTTACCTGAAGGAGTTACTTTCATTCCTTCTAGATCTATACAAACTATAAGTGAAACCACAATTATGACCTTAATACTTTTCGTTGGTATGAGTGGTACCTTCCTCCTGTATAAATCAGGATTTGCGATAACGCCAAAAACTCAATACGGCTTTTTAGCTGGAGGATTTTTTACAGTCGTAATGTCTTTAGTACTTGGCTTAATGTTGATTAATAATAAAATTTAATTTTATGACCATTTAACGTTAATTCTATTGCATTCAAAATCTCATTTTTTTAACTGATATTTTTAATTAACATTTATTTATTTAATAATTATCTCTCTATTAATGCTAACCGGATTATTCATAGGTCGTTTTCAACCATTACATTATGGTCATATAGAAAGTATCAAATTCGCTTTAAAAGAAATTAATTTATTGATCATAGTTGTAGGAAGTGCTCTAAATAGTCATGATTTAAGAAATCCGTTTACAGCAGGCGAGAGAATAGAAATGATAAGAAATACTTTAATAAAAATTAAAGAAATTGATATTAATAGAATTCTTATCATTCCAGTTCCAGATACAAATGTACATGCACTTTGGACATACAGTCTAGATTTACTAGTTCCAAGATATGATATAGTTTTTACTAATGATCCGTTTACAGTTATATTATACAAAGAGAGGCGAATAAAAATAACTCAACCGGGATTATATTATCGACAAAAATTTACAGGAACGTTAATAAGGAATGCTATGATTAAAGACGAAAATTGGAAACAATTGGTACATCCAGAGACAACAAAAGTAATTGAAGAGATATCTGGTATAGAACGATTAAAACAAATATGGGCAAAATCTAGGGAATTATAGGATTAGATTATAATTATCTATAATAATCAATTATCTTATGTCAAAAGATGAAAATATCAATTCTCTATTAGAAAAAACGAAAATAGGTGATATTATTAACATATGTTTAAAGGATGATACAACAATAATAGGGAGACTTATGCCCAGATATGAATATGGAAAAGAAGATCATATAGTAATAAAACTACAAAATGGATATAATGTTGGGCTAAAGATCGAAAAGATCAAATCCATTAAAACTTCAGTCTCAGATCTAGGAAACAATACATCAATACGTGATAACGATAATATCAGATCTACTAACGTTGGTAATTCTAATATAATTAAATTAAAATCTGACTTACCTCAAATTTTGTTGTTAAGTACAGGAGGAACAATAGCAAGCAAGATAGACTATCGTACTGGTGGCGTAACCCCTGTTCTCTCAGCTCAAGATCTTTACAATTCAGTCCCAGAACTTTCTGAATATGCAAAAATAGATACCGAGATTCTAATCAATGAATATAGTGAAAATATAGGACCTAAAGAATGGCACTTAATTATTTCTAAGATTATAGATAAAATAAATTTAGGAATATACAATGGAATTATTATTTCACATGGTACTGATACTATGAGTTACACTGCCTCTGCATTGAGTTTTGCGTTACAAAATATTCCCATTCCTGTTATTCTGGTTGGTGCTCAAAGATCATCAGATAGACCTTCTTCAGATTCATCTTCAAATCTAATTTCAGCTGTTATTTTTGCAAGCCAATTTAAATATTCTGGGATCTTTGTAGTTATGCATGCTAGTATGTCTGATGATCTTATTGCTTGTCATATTGGAACACGTGTTAGAAAAAATCATACAAGCAAAAGGGATGCTTTTCAGTCAATTGATATGTATCCTATAGCAACTATCGATAAGAATCAAATTTTCATGAATGATAAAACCATTTCCTGTATCAGTCTAAACGAGAGATCCTTACAACTTGAAAAAAACAAATTAAAACTTCAAACAATTCCTTCTAAATTCGATGATAGAGTATTTTTATTAAAATATTATCCAGGTTTTAATCCAAAATTAATAGAATACGTTACAAATAATGGTTACAAGATTATCATCATTGAAGGAACTGGATTAGGGCATTTAAATAAAAATTGCCTTTATCACTTGAAGAACGCAATTGCATCAGGGGTTTTAGTATTTATGACATCACAGTGTATCTGGGGTAGAACCAGTCTAACCGTATATGATACTGGAAGAGATTTAATCAAAATTGGAGTGATTCCTTTATCAAACATGCTTTCTGAAACAGCTGTAGTAAAAGCAATGTGGCTGTTAGCAAACGAAAACAATTCTGATTCTATTCTAAATAAGATGCAACAAAATATATCTAATGAAATAATTCCAATATCTCACATTTTAATATGATAATTCTTGTAATGATTAAAATATACATTTTATTGCATAATTGTTGTGATAGTAGATTCAAAGGAAATTGTTCTGAAAGTTGGTTTTGAGATCCATCAACAATTATTAACAAAAAACAAATTATTTTGTAATTGTAGTTGTGTGGAACCTCAAAATTATGATTCAAATTTCTTTAGAAAATTACGTCCGGCACAAAGTGAACTCGGATCCTATGATCAAGCAAGTATCTTCGAATTTTCAAAGATGCGTACAATCAAATATTATTCTTCTTTTGGTTCTAATTGTCTGGTAGAAGCTGATGAAGAACCACCACATAAAATTAATAATGAAGCCCTCGAAACTGCATTAATTATTTCTTTAGCATTAAATTCTAAGATAGTAGATAAGATAAACGTAATGCGAAAAATAGTCATAGACGGATCTAATACTAGTGGATTTCAACGAACAATGCTAATTTCATTTGGGGGATATCTAATAGTGGATGATAAAAAAGTAGGAGTACAGACAATTTGTTTAGAGGAAGATTCTGGAAAATTATTATCTGATGATGGAAACATTAAAGAATATGGATTAGATAGACTTGGAATTCCACTGATAGAAATCGCTTTGGAACCAGTCACTGGGACTCCATCTGAAATAATGAAAATCGCACTCACATTAGGAAGACTTTTAAGAGCAAGTAAGCGAGTTATGAGAGGAATAGGTAGTATTAGACAAGACGTCAATATCTCAATTAATAATGGTAAGGGCATAGTCGAAGTAAAAGGGGTCCAAAGATTGGATCAATTAATCAAAGTAATAGAGTATGAATCAATTAGACAACATGGTTTGTTATTAATTGCAGAAAAGTTAAAAAAAGAAAACCTTGCAGAAAAAATAATAGCAAATAACGTAGTTGAAATTACAAATATCTTTATAAATTCACAATCAAAAATGGTCAAAAAAATATTAAATAATGCTAATAATATCATAAAAGCAATTAAAGTAAAGAATTTTCAAGGTTTTTTTGGTTTTGAGCCTTATCCTAATATAAGAATAGGAAAACAATTGGGTGAATTGGTACGTTTTTATGGTTTTGGTGGAATATTTCACTCTGACGAATTACCGAATTATGGAATCACAGAAAATGAAGTTGACAAAATAAAGGAAATATTAGAAATAGATAATGAAAAAGATGGCTTTATTATTCTTGGAGGACCCAAAGAAAGAATGTCCGTTGCTATTAATGCAGTATGTAAACGATTAGAAATTGTAAAATTTGGAGTACCTTCTGAGACTAGATCCGCATTAATCGATGGTACGACTATATATAGTAGACCAAAACCTGGATCGGCTAGAATGTATCCAGAGACTGATATACCATTATATACCATAAAAAAAGATCTTGTACTTTCTCTTAGTAAAAAAGTACCTAAATCATGGAACGAAACAATAATTCAACTAAGCAAAAAATATAATATAAATAAAATACTATGCGAAAAAATTTTTGATTCGGTTTATTTTGAAATCTTTGAAGAATTATCTTCATCTACTAAACTTCCCCCTTCTTTCATAGCCTCAAAACTTACAGAAGATATAATTAATTTAGAAAGACAAGGTTATGATTCAAATAATTTAACCAAAGAGATACTTGTAGAAATTTTTAAGAAAATAGATTCAGGTAAAATTGCCAAGGAATCTATATTTCTGATTTTTGAAAAACTAATGAAAAAAGAAGCATCAAGTGTTGAATCTGCAATAAATATTCTTGGAATAAAATCAATCAGTGATGAAGAATTAGATAAAATTTTAGATAAAATAATAGAAGACAATATGTCTGTTATTAAAGAAAAAGAATTCAATTCGATGAGCATCCTGATGGGAAAAAGTATGGCCATTCTTCGTGGTAAAGTAGATGGTAAAAAGATAAATGACTTTATTATAAACAAATTAAAAAATATATTTCAAAATAATAGTTGAAAGATTAACTTGAAATTTTATGATGAGATATGTTGTTCAGATTAAACAAAATAAAGGATATCTTATAATAAGTATTACATTCATCTTTGTTTTTAGATTTACTATATGTAATAAAATTAATGCATTAACATCCAAGATCAACAAATCATTGTGTGTTTGCATTCAATGAATAAGAAGATCCTTGCCATGTTAAATCTACAAGAAAAACAGCATTTTGTTATCATGTATGAAATTCTTCAAATTCGTAATTAACACTTTTAGGTATGTTTTGTATCAAATTGGTTAATATTTCTCTGGTTGTAATCTTTCTCTAATATCTTGGAAAACGTGTTTGTTGTTGAAATTTATTAAATTTCTGGTTCAAAAGTGAAAAATAATTCTACGACTGAAACTTTGATATAAAGAGTCAGCCAGAATTCCAAATATAAGATAAGTAAATAGTTATTATTCATGTACTTGATATGAGTAAATCTATTTCATGTTATAACTGGGTAAAGCCCAGTATAATTTGTAATAATAACATTTTTGAAGAAATTAAAATTCTTGTTTATGTTTTGAGCAAGTAATAATCTCACAAGTTAAAAGAGTCATCCTTAAACTGGACAAACTATTCAGGTTCTAGATTTTACTAAACCTATTAGATTATCATGATTTAACTAAATATATTGTATTTTCATCCAAAAATGTCAGTTAACTATTTTTTAGATACTTTAGCACAGCTCAATTAAATTAAACGTTTAATTACATTTTCATATTTTTTTATTGGATTTGAGAACATATATACATTATCAACTGTCTTCAATCATATAAAAATATCACATAACGAGACTAATGTTTTAAATTTTAGTTATAAACTTATTTATGTTAAAGATATTTAAGGAATTAATCTTTTTGCAAAATTTATCCGGATAATTTTATTTTTTCAATTATCTATTATTTGAGAGATATATTTTATTATAAGGTTGTTATTCCAAAGTACAATCAATTAAATTGTTCTGTTTCCGATTAATATAAGAATAAGTGTTTTAAATATATACATGTCTATGGATAAAAAAACAAAATCGAATAGTAAAAATACAAAGAAAGCAGCAACACCTGCAAAAAAAACTAGTACAAAGAAAGCAGCAACACCTGCAAAAAAAACTAGTACAAAGAAAGCAGCAACACCTGCAAAAAAAACTAGTACAAAGAAAGCAGCAACACCTGCAAAAAAAACTAGTACAAAGTATAGTGATAAAGTAGGTACCAAAGATTCTATACCAACAGAAAATGTTACTGAAAGTTCTTCACAACAGACAGCATCTGAAGCTATTACATCCTAATAAACCTCAATCATTTTTGATCATGACCCACTAAAAGAGGTTACAATTATTCAAACCTTATTTTTCTTTTTTAAACATGAAAAAATAATTATTCACATTTTTCTATTTGATTAAAATGTTAAAATGAACTAAATAAATTTTTATACTGGTTGTATATAACCTATGATTTCGTAGCTGATATATCATATGAATACCTCGAATACCTCTCGTATGCAAGATTCTACAAAACTACTTTTCATTAAATTATTAAAAATATTCGAGGAATCACTAGATAGTATAGTTATAATAACTAGAGCATTTGGGATTTCGAATGTTATCCATACAGGAAAATTCTATGAAAATATAAAATCAGAACCATACATTAATCACGCACTTAGAGTAGCGCTAATAATGGCAGGAGAATTAAATATAAAAGATAAGTATGTTATCTCTGCTGCAATACTTCACGACATATACGATAAAACATATGCAAATAAATTCGAAAATAATCTCGAAAAAATTTTAGAGGAACAGTCTCTAAATCTTGTTTTGTCTAGTATAAAGTATGATGTTAAGGGCATAGGATCAAAAGATCACAAATCACTTTCAAAGATCTCAAAAACTCTTAGATTTCTTATTCTGGCAGATAGATTAGATAATATAAGAACACTTAAACACAGTGCTCATAAAGAGAAAGTTAATCGATATAAAGAAGAAACACAAAAATACTTTTTACCAATTGCTAACATAACAGACGATAGTATGGTCTTTAAACTATCTGTTGCTCTATATGAACTCAAATAGTTTTGTTGATAGAATATCTAATTATTTAATCTCTTACTTTTCACATTCTCTATGGGTACAATTTTACATATCATGTAGATTTTAACTCATAATTCATTGACAATAAATAATTAGAATAATCTACCAAGTATTATTGTTTATTTCAATTAAGATACATTATGCCTGATAACAATAAATATATTGTTAAATATTTTAAATTTCATATATTATGCTTTTTAGATAACTTTTCTTTATTACAAATCGGATTTACGATCCATATTTTATGTACTCGAGAAATCATTCTTAGTATTAGCAATATAATAAAATATAAAAGCATCAATTTGACAATAAAATCTATAAAAAAGAGCATTGACTTACTCTTTATAAAAATAAATAATGATGCTAGATAATGTGAGTAAAATATGAAACAAGTTTTAATATATTTACATAATTACAGAATTTATCTTAATAAAATACATGATGAATGGTAATTAGAAGATAAGATCTTTTTATAGACTTTTAAATTCGATTTGTATATGTCTGTCTAAATATTATGTTGCACAGAATGAAATGGTTCTACAGAAAAAATCAGCACAAACAATAATTCTAGATATTCTTTTATTTTTGATTCTTTAAAAATTTCATTTAATATATATTATAGAACAAAAAGTTCAATATGGATCAAACAAACCCCATGTAAATATACGAACTAATGTTAGTTTGCATTTAAATTATATGTCTCTTAATCTTTTATACAGAATCCTTTCTCATTTTTTTTATGATTTTTCCAATGATTCATGCAACCTATAAGCTTGTGCTCAGTACATCCACATATTAAACATCTATCTATTTTATGACTTTTTTCCAATTAAATACAAACCAATCAATTGGAATATTAGTTTTATTGTATCAATTTAATTTTATGATAAAATCATTAATAGTATTTTAAATATGAAAATCTGTCATACCATCAATATTCACCATGTAATTTTCTCTAAAGGGTGTAATATTATATTTACAATCAACCATTTTACTGACTATATATAAATTAGTTTTCAAATGTTCTGTGATTCTCCCAATCATAAATCTAGAATTACCTTTAGCTAAACAAGCGGGTATAATTAGCATATCTGCTAAATAATGATCTATAGGTACTTTTTTATCGTAATTTAAGAGAAATTTACTTACCGCTTCCTTACCTACCTCTTCAGCCGTTTTATTTTTTTGTCCTACAGCATCACCCCCTATATATTGACAAAAATCCGATTTAGTATACACTAGTATTGATGATCCAGGAGAAATAGAATGTTCAATTGATGCGATATAGTGATTACATCTATAGCCACTTTTTTCAAGATGTAACAGAGCAGTTGACACTTGACGGTCTAAAACATGCCTAGGGAGTCTGGAACAAACACCCACTATTCTAGGCTCACTACTTCTGGGTGTAATTAGATTTATCAGTCCAAGATTTTTACAAGGTAATATTTTTGCATATACTATTCCACCACCTTTAGGATAGTATCCTCTTCTTACAACATTTATTGTAAAATTTATTCCTATATTTTTATACATTTCAGAAACTACATATTTCATATAGTCTATTGTAGGACTCGCGATTACATCAGTTCCTCCAATGATTTTAATTTCCATATTTTTTTTAGATAATGATATAGATGGAATTATTGTCTGTAATAACATAGGAATGCTTCCAGCAGTGCCGATATCAATATCAATATTAGAAATATCTTGGTGATAATGATTTGTACTTGGTATAAATTTTATATTCTGATTTCCAACATCTAAGTTTTGTACTTTGGCATTAAAAATTTTAGCCAACGCTCTAACAGAATGAATATGTTGAGGTCTCAAACCAGGATTTGGTCTTTTTGAGCGAATATTAAATATTTCCACAGGTTTATTTAAAAGTACAGAAAGCGATATAGTAGAGCGCAAAATTTGTCCTCCTCCTTCTCCATAAGAACCATCGATCTTTAACAATAATCAAATTCTCTAAATGTTATAAAATAATAGTTTTGTTATATCAGTTTTATAAATAACTTTATTACAATCTATTTTTGGTTTCCCTACTAAACTTTTCAAACATGACTAATTTATTTCCATTTGTCTTTATAGACTAAAAGGATTAATATATGAATATAATATTATTTTGTAATGCCGACAGCGTATGTTTTAATAAATTGTGATTTAGGATCTGAAGCTGATATTATCAAAGAACTAAAAAAATTGCCAGAAGTTGTTGAAGTAAGCGGAGTATTCGGAGTTTATGATATCATAGTTAGAATTCGCTCTGATTCAATGGATAAATTGCGTGAAGTAGTTACATGGAATGTTAGAAGGATAGATAAAGTCAGGTCTACTCTAACCATGATGGTAATAGAAGGACAAGGGGAAAAAGACATAAACTAAAGGTCAATTATTTCTTAATATCTTTTTTATACATTCAAGTTTTTCTATCATATATAGCCTCAACATTATTATTTTGTTTTTAATTGTTTTAACATTAAAATGAGCGATTTTTTTGATACTCTCTTCACCAAAAATAGTTTGAATACATTACTATTTTATGATCCATATGCTAAACTTTGTTTTTCATCGACACTTACCACATTCTTTAAAAAGACAATCTACATTGACTTTGATACCACTTTTACAGCTTATGCAAATGCAGGATTTATCTTAAATTATTCACCAAAATCGGTTCTTATATTTACACCAGATGAAGGTGAAATGGAATTTCTCTTGCAGAAAATAATATTGAATCTTGCAAATACTTCTTTGATTATAATTGATTCAATAAACAGTTTTTATAATTTATATTATAAAAAAATTGATCCTAATTATTTCAAAGGAATAGCCAGTGTTCAACATATTCTTTCAAATTTTTTAATGTTACTCTTAAAACATTGTAAATCTCTAAACATCCCTATCCTTGTTACTAGTATGATGAGATATAAAAATAAAGAAATTTGGGTTAGAATGCCTTCAAATAGAAGATTTATCCAAAAAAAAAGCGGTGTAATATTCTCTGTTGAAATGCTCGATGAGAGTAATCTTTGGGTCAGTATATCTCTTCATCCCTTTCTAGGTTCTAAAAAAGTAGTTATGAAAACCCATGGGATATCTTTTTAATCTTTTTAACCTGAAATTTCTTCTTTTTTTATTATTAGATCAAATTTACAAATAATGGTCTATATCAAGATTTATAGCATTCCTGATTTCTACTAGGTTATATTGATTCATCATAATGCGTTATATCTGTGTTTTATTGTATTAATAATTGTAGTATCATTAATGTTTGTTTCACAAACTATCTTTTCTGAAGAATATAAAATTAATAATTCCATCTCGCTAAATGTGAAACTATCTAATAAAGAAATAAATCCTGGAGAACAACAAATAATCAAATTTTTATTAAGTGATAAATCTATTGATAACAAAACAAATAGTTATGCCATAATAAATGGAAACATAATATATTTAACAGGAATGGCTCAATCATTTTCATTAAATATTTCTAATTCAAAATGGTATACATATTCATGGATAATTGATCCCCAAATTCAAAAGTTTGGAACTGTATTAGTAGGAATAGATTTGAGCTATAACGGATCTAGAGTTAATATTAACAATTTATCGTTTAATATCGTTAAAGAAAAAATATAGAATAAAAGGTAATATTTACAAATAAAGTTCTTTACGTATAATATATCTTAATTAAGATATAATTCTAAGATAGCATTTATTTTTCAATTTAACATTAAAATTTATTAAATGAATTTAACATAAAATATTATAATAGTATATTTAACTATCTTGGATCGCTTTCAAGAATCTTACACAAAATACGTAGAAAATTTAAAAATTCTATATTCTATCTATTTTATTAAATCAATTCTATCTTAAAGTTAACATATTAATACTAAATATAATAAGTATGAAAAATAGAAGCAGAAATGAGATTATAGCTTTTATTCTGGAATCAGTTTCTAATAGTAAAAGTAGTGATGGTATCACAGCAACAAAAATTATGTATAGTGCGTTTCTATCATATTCACAATTAAAAGAATATCTTGCGTTATTATTAGATAAAGAATTATTGGACTATAACTCAAATACACAAACTTATAAAGTAACTTTTAAAGGTACACATTACTTATCCATTCATAAACAACTGATTGAAATGATAGTTACACCCGCACAATACTAGCATCCTTTGTGTTTTTTGATTTGTTATGTGATATTGTAATTATCTGCAAATTTGACCAATACATAGATTAAAAGTATAAATTTTTGTCAAACTATTAATAAATATTCTTGGAATCATATGTTCAATTTAGTCATGTAGATCTCGCTATTCGAGAGATCGAAGTAATTTATACATATTTAACTAAATCGTTCCATGTCGTAGAAAATCAAATGTCATTAGATGAGATAGAAAAAGAATATCCTTTTGTTATTGATAGTAATTATTCTATTACATATATTGAATTAAGTTTTCCATATAGATTTGATGATACATTCTTTAATATTATCACACCTCAAAGATGGCATTCTATTAAAAATGTTATCAAAGAAATTAAACATAGAAGAGGGAAAATACCTGTAGTAGTTTTATTAAAATGTATTGGAGCAATTAATATTAATTGCAATATCGTTTTTTGTATTAAAAATAAAGTGGGAAAACAGTTTGAGATGGCCATTGAAAAAATCGAATATCTAGTGGATGTTATTCCATCTCAACTTAATATTTTACCTAAAAATATAGTTGAAGTTATATATCATTTTGATGATTCCTCTGCAAAATGGGTCCCATTTCTAGCAAAAAGTAATGAAAAAAATGATATCATTAGATTTGACTTTAATGATGGAAAATGGACGATAATAAATTAATATAACATTTTAATTTTAAACAGTTAATATCACCACCACTATATGCTATGTTTTATGGAGCGGGGGTCGCCTAGCCTGGTAGGGCGTGGGATTGCTAATCCCATGTTCGCAAGAACTCGTGGGTTCGAATCCCACTCCCCGCGCTTATCTTGGGGGTTCCTCCAAAAATATTATAAGTTTTGACGAACAAGGTTTATCGTTAGATAAACAAAAAAAGGAGCTAATGATCAGATATTGACGCTAGATTTACAAGAATCAAAAAAAATAAATGATAATATACTTGAGCAACTAGCAGTAAGAAGAAAAATAGAGTCAATTACAAAAGGACTACGAAAACCATACTTTAAAAATAGTCTTTTACAACTCTTAAAGAGAAATATAGAAAAACGCTAGTACAATATGTAACTATATCATTGCAGAACAGACCGAAATAAACATAAAAGATTCTACAAAAGAAGGCAAAATAAAGATCCTTGTCTGGCTATCAAACCACTTTCATGATCAAAAATTCTTTACCGTCATGACTAAAGATGACATTTTAGATTATCTTAACGCTTGTAGAAAATCAATTTCTGAAGATCCTTCGGAGAGATGGATAGGATCTTATAATGGTAGACAGATAGTATTAAACAAATTCTTTAGATGGCTCTATAATGAAGTTGATCCCGATCCAAAAAAAGATACACACCTGCTTGTATGAACGATATAAGAAAATTACCTAAAAAGAGCTTACTCCTTACAAACCAACAGATCTATGGGAATCACGAGAACATACCATCTTTCTAAAATACTGTCCTTCCATTCGTGATCGTTGTTATCATGCGATGGCTATTGATATGAGTGCTAGACCACATTAGGTATTGAATCTAAAAATAAGGTAATACCCCATCTTTTGGAACAGAAATTAAATAGTTATTGATATAACATCACGCTTGATTCATGCGTGAGGTTAGTCCTGTTAAACTCATTGGAAGTGTGACAAAAAGTAGGGGTTATTTTTGTCATGCAAGATGGAAGGGAAGAAGAAGATGTTTAAAATGTAACTATAGAATGTTATATTATTTTGAAAAGGATCATCGTTATGGATGTGAA